>CANKHS010000015.1 GCA_947481755.1 Actinomycetota bacterium
GCGACCGGCGACTTTCCGATTGCAGTCCGCTGGCCACGCGCAGCGGGGATCTACAAGACGCCGACCTTCCAGCATTGCGGCGCGAAATCAATGAACTGGACCGACCCATACGCACCAGCGGCCTCCGCCGATCAGGACTACCCGCCGATTTATCCCGTGCCACGGATCCAGATTCTGCCCGCCTCCTAGCGCTGCCAACGTTGCTTTGGGGTCAGACCCTGATGCAAAGTTACGCAGAGATCAACTTTGCATCAGGGTCTGACCCCAAAGCAAAGTTGATCGCGAGCGCGACGCTAACGGTGCGTACGAGCTCCCCGGTTCAGCCGAGGGCCAACATCGTATGATCGTGAAGTCAAAAATGTTGAAAGGCTTCAAATGCTCACTGCCCGCCTATTCGCGCTGCTCACCTGTGTAGTAACCACCGCCGTGCTCCTAGCGGCCTGCGGCGGCACGGAGTACGAGACATCGGACGTCGTTTCGACCTTCAACAAAACCTTCGTAGATCAGCAGGTCGCACTGACGTGCCCGGGAACTGTCCCCGCCGATGCGAAGTTTGACTGCACATTCAAATCGACAGCCGATGCGAATTGGAAGCCACAGACAGTGACGTTCTCGATCGAGAAGGACGAGTTGAAGGCGGACAATGAAGAAGCCGTGGCTGCAGCGATCCTGAAGGCCGTCGCACCAAAAACCTGGCAGGACATGGGCCTTGCGATTGCGCTCGAGGACATGAACAAGACCATCAAGAAAAACGGCTACGACTCAGTGATGGGTCTCACCTGCCCAACTGCCACGGACACTACGACCAAGCTCACATGCACCATGAGCATGTCCGGTACGGATAAAACAGCCGATCTAGAGATGATCTTTGAAACCGTCGACGATACCGCCAGCGGCGCGGGCTACGCATTTGTACCGTCTTCTGAAAAGACCTATGGAGAGACCGTTAATTCGCTCCTGCCCGCCAACTAGCACCCACCGTGTTGCTCGTGACGAGCAGTAAACGCCCTAGGTAGGAATCGCGCCACGGATCTGCGCGAGCGCGGCCTCCAGCGCTGCTGGATCGCCGCCCGCCTGGCCGAGCGTCACGCCAGCGAGAAAGGTGGCGATTGGTGCGGCAGGCCGGGTTACGCCGTGCGCCGCATCGGCAGCCAACGAAAGCAACGCCGCCACCGTCGCCGGTTCGGCAACCCACGTGAGGTTGTCGTCGCCTAGGGCCGTGATTGCCCGCTCTGCAAATGCCTCGACGTCTTCCATGTCGGCTCCTCTCATCGCTTACGCACGCACCTGCGAAGTACTCGCTGGACACGTGATCTCTCCACGGAGGGTATCGTCTCCCTAACGAATCCCCGACCTACGGAGGCGTGGTGAGTAGCAACGAGATGCGAGATTCGATCGACGGAGTCCAGCAGGCGCTGGCCGAACGGTCCTACCTTGCCGATCGCGGCCTGGCGACGACGGTCCACCTTGCCCTCAAACTCGGTAAGCCGGTACTGCTCGAAGGCGAGGCAGGCGTTGGCAAGACCGAACTCGCCAAGGTCGTCGCAGACGCCCTCGGCGCTCGGCTGATTCGTCTCCAGTGCTACGAAGGCATCGACGTCGCCCACGCACTCTACGACTGGGCCTACGCGCGCCAAATGTTGTACATCCGCACGCTTGAGGCGACCGGCGACGCACGCCAGGGCGAGGAGGTCCTCGACGAACTCTTCGGACCGCGGTTCCTCGAGCGCCGACCGTTGCTCGACGCCATCGCCTGTGACGACGAGGTTCCACCCGTCCTCTTGATTGACGAGATTGACCGCGCGGACGACGAATTCGAGGCGTTCCTGCTCGAGTTGCTGTCCGACTTTCAGGTGACGATCCCCGAGATCGGCACGATCAAGGCCGAGCGGCGCCCGGTCGTCTTCCTGACCTCGAACCGCACCCGCGAACTCCATGAGGCGCTCAAGCGTCGCTGTCTCTACATGTGGGTCGAGATGCCTGATCTTGAGCGCGAGATCGCAATCGTCCGCGCTCGTGTACCCGAGGCCCCTGAGCGCCTCGCCGCGCAGGCCGCCGCCTTCGTGCACGAACTCCGCGCCCTCGACCTGACGAAGCAGCCAGGCATCGCCGAGACGATCGACTGGACACAGGCGCTCCTCGCTCTTGGCCATCAGGAGATCGAGGCCGGTGTCGTCGATCTGACACTCGGGTCGGTCCTGAAGTTCCACGAGGACATTGGTCGCGTCCGCGACGCCGATCTGCAGCAACTTGTCGAACGCGCTCGCGCAACCGCCGACGACGCGCAGATTCCCGCCGGCTGATGAACGCCGGCGACGCGGTCGTCCGTAAGCTCGTCACGTTTGGACGCATCCTTCGCGAGGCCGGCATCGAAGTCGGGCCTGGCCGCATTCAAGACGCACTGAGAGCACTCGACGAGATCGACATGCGTCGTCGCGACGAGGTCTACGCAGCACTTGCCTGCACGCTCATCGCGCGCCGCGATGATCTCGAAATTTTTGATCGCGCCTTCCGCGCCTGGTTCGAGAAGGATCCGACGCGCCTCGGTGGCAAAGCCCCAGACATGGGGATCGGCATCGACGAACGTCCCCAGCCACCGGCTGCCGCACCCCGTCCTGGTGATAACGAGGATCCAGACGAACAGGATGATGAACAGGAGGAGCCGGATGTCCTGGCGGCCTACAGCGCAGACGAGCTCTTACGTGAGCGCGACTTCTCGACGTTGACACGAACCGAGCTGCTGCGCCTGCGTGCGTTGATGGATCGGCTCGTGCGTGTGCTTCCGACCCGACCATCGCGGCGACTTGAGGCCGCCCCGAATGGCTTCCAGATCGCGCCCCGCGAGACGCTGCGTCGCGCCATGCGCCGTGAGGGCGAGCCAGTCGAGCGAGCCTTCCGCCGCAAGAAACGCGTCGAGCGCCGCGTCGTCTTTCTCTGCGATGTCTCGGGTTCGATGGAGCCGTACAGCCGTGCGCTCGTGCTCTTTTTGCAGGCAGCCGTCAGCGCAGGTCGCAAGGTTGAGGCCTTCACGTTTGGCACGCGCCTGACGCGCCTGACGCCGTACCTCGGTGGCTACGACCCCGAGGCGTCGTTGCAACGCGCCTCGCGCGCTGTCCCCGACTGGGCAGGCGGAACGCGAATCGGTGATGCCTTCAAGGCCTTCAACGATCTCTACGGTCGGCGTGGCCTGACACGCGGTTCTGTCGTGGTGATTGTCTCGGACGGCTGGGAACGTGGCGACGTCTCGCAGCTCGCGCTGGAGATGGCGCGACTACGACGCCGCTGTCATTCGATTATCTGGGTCAACCCCCTCAAGGGCACCGAAGGCTACGAGCCGTTGGCGGCCGGTATGGCCGCTGCGCTGCCGTATGTCGACGTGTTTCTGCCAGGCCATAACCTCGCAGCGCTGGAGTCGTTGGCCGAGGCACTGCGGGCCACAGGCAGTCGACGTTCTGCAGTGCGACCTGCCACGCTGCGGAGTGCCGCATGAACGACGAGACACTCACTACCGCTGCCGACTGGGTCGCCCGTGGCGATGACGTTGCGCTGGCGACCGTCGTTCGCACGTATCGGTCTGCCCCAAGGCCAATCGGCAGCGTCTTCGCCGTCTCGTCAAGCGGCGAGATGGCAGGCTCTGTCTCGGGTGGCTGCGTCGAAGGCGACATCTACGGCGCCGCACAGGAACTGTTTGGCGACGAAAAAGCCGAGCCGCGGCTGATCCATTACGGCATTTCGGACGACTTAGCACTCGAAGTTGGTCTCGCCTGTGGAGGCGAGTTGTGGGTCTCGCTTGATCGCTTCCGCGCGCGGCCTGCGTTGCGACGAGGGGCCATCGCCACGATCTTCAATGGCGATCAGAACGGCAAGAGCCTCGTCTTCGATGCAGATACGGGCGCATTGACCGGTGCTCTTGCCGGCGACCTCCGCCCGATCGTCGAGCAGACGATCGCCGATGCCGTCGCGCGCGAAGAGTCGATCGCCCTCGATCTCGAAGGCGATGTCACCCTCTTCGTCGAGAGCATCCACCCCGCGCC
Source organism: Actinomycetota bacterium (assembly GCA_947481755.1). Classification (GTDB taxonomy): domain Bacteria; phylum Actinomycetota; class Thermoleophilia; order Gaiellales; family F1-60-MAGs149; genus F1-60-MAGs149. The sequence goes on from CANKHS010000015.1 coordinate 4,035, forward strand.
CCGCGTCGTCGTGGTCGGTGCCGTTGATACGGCTGAGGCCCTCTGCCGTATGGCAAAGACACTGGGCTGGCGCACGGCGATCGTTGATCCGCGTGCCAAATTCGCGACGCCAGAACGCATTCCCAGTGCCGATGTGATCCTCACCTCTTGGCCCGACAAGGCCTACGGAGAGCTCGCGCTCGAGGCCGCTGACCACCTCGTCGTCCTGACCCACGATCCCAAAATCGATGATCCGGCAATCTCGCTCGCACTCAACCTCGACGTCGGCTACCTCGGCGCGTTGGGCTCGCGCAGAACGCAGGAGAAGCGCAACGCACGCCTGCGCGAGTCGGGCAACACCGACGAGCAGATCGACCGCATCTACGGACCTGTCGGCCTCGATATCGGTGCGCACTCGCCCGCCGAGACGGCCGTCGCCATATTGGCCGAGATCATCGGCTACCGCTCGGGGCGTGGCGGCCAGCCGCTCAAGCACACCACAGGCAGGATCCATCCGTCCGAAGAACCCGAGTCGTAGTCGATGGCTGCCGAACTCATCGTTCCACCGTTCGACGTCGCCCGTTATCCGTTTGCACATCCAATTCGTGTCCGGTTTGCAGAGACCGATGCGATGGGCATCGTGCATCACGCCTCGTACCTACCGTGGCTCGAGGAGGCCCGAGTCGCGCTCCTTGCACACGGTGGTCACGACTACGCCCAGGTCCACAGCAATGGTCTTGACCTCGCCGTGATCGAAGTCAACGTGCGCTATCGCCAGGCGATTCGCTTCGGCGATGCTGTCACGGTCCATACGGGCGTCGGCGAGATTTCGCGGACGTTGCTGCAGATTGCCTATCTGCTCGAAGTTGATGGGCAGACCGCGGCGACCGGCGTGACCTCACACGCCTGCGTCAACGGTGAGGGGCGTCCGATGCGCGTGCCCGAGTGGCTACTTGATCTCGGCGAGGGCGCGACCGCCCTGCGTGGCTAGAACGATTTGCCACCGTCGAGTGACGCGTACAGACGTCCACCAAGCCCAGCCGCAAAGACTAAGTCGGGATTACGTGGGTCGATCGCGACCGCATTCGCGCTGAGACCACTCAGGTACCACGTCGCGCCACTGTCTTTCGTCACGACAACCTGTGGCGTAGTCACGGCAATCTGGCCAGGACGACTACGCGCAGCCGCGACCGTCACCGCATTTGAGATACCCGCAATTCGAGTGAAGTTGACGCCAAGGTCATCCGAGGCAAACAGTCCGTCGCGTCCACAGGCGACCCAGAGCCGCTCAGCCAGCACACCCTTTGGTCCACTCGCAGCCAGCTGAAGTGGATGCCGACAGAGCCCGATCGCTGGCATCGTCCACCAGTACGCGCCACCGTCGTTCGAGTACATAAGACGATTGCCCCCTGACCTCGTAATCGCCCACACGCGATCGCGTCGCGCGCTGCCTGCAAGCGCCGTGACTGCTCCCGAGAACGCCCACGCTGTCGCCGGCTCAGCGGTAGACGTCAATGCATAACCGTAAACCTGCTCGGTCGTGCCGCGCGAAATCAGGATTTCGTTTCCAAACGCCGCCGCCGCCACCGCTGGTGCCGAACCGTTATCGGTCAGTTGCCAGGTTCGCCCACCATCCAAGCTGATCTGCATTCCGTAATCGCCGCCGATCAGCAACGGCCCTTGTGCCTCATCCGAAATCATCATGAAGCGCGGCTTTGCAAACCCCGCAGGCAACTCGCGCGGCTTCGGTTCGACACCACAGGCCACCGTGGCGATCGCTGTCAAAACCACCAGCAGCGCACAGCCAGAGCGTCTCACGTGCCGAGCGCTCCTCCGCGCACGTCGGAAACCACAGGAGGAGGTCCAATCCTCACGCCTGCTTCCTCCTCTTCGGTCCGCGAAATTGTCCGCCTCACATCTCCAAACGACAGGCCCGCCAGCGAGAGAAAGACGAAGCCGAGGCCGGCACCGAGCGCAACTTCAATCACCTGGAGCCCGATCGCGAACGTCACTGCAGCACCGAAATTGATATCGAAAGCCTGCGATAACGCCGTGGCGACGGCAATCTGGAAGACGCCAAGGTTGCCTGGAACGAGCGGAATAAAGCCGACAAGGTTCGAGACGAGGAACACCACACAGGCTGCAGCCACACGATGCGTATCGATATTGAAAGCAGCCAGCGCAAGGTAGATACCAATAATCTGCGCGACCCACGACAGGATGCCTGCACTAAACGAGAAGATCGCGAGCCAGGGCCGCCGCAAAAGCTGAGCACCGCGACTGACCGCGTGGAGATGAAATTCGATGGTTCGCAGCGTCGAGCGCCACCACGTGCGCGCGTAATCCTCGGCAACGTCACCGCGCTGCAGACGCCAGCGGCTGATGATCTCGACAACCGCCACGCCGAGAATGCCAGCCAAGACGACGCCCAAGAGGATCAAGGTGCCACGACCAGCCCAGTCGGGGACACCGTCGACGCTGAACACCATGGCCACCAGCAGGACCGCAAGCGTGATCCCCAGCACGAGTTGCTCCATCACAACCGTGGCCGTCATGGTGGAAATTGGCACGTCTTGCCCATCTTTTGCAAGGCGTTTGCGCAGTACAACCATCCGCCCCACCTCACCAAGGCGTGCGATCAGCACGGTGTTGAGCAAGAAGCCCACGAAGATCGCGGGCACAACCGCGCGGTAGGGCGCCTTGACGCCTGGCACCGAATCGAGTGAGGCCTTCCAAATCACAGCCTTGAAGGCGACGGAGATAAAATTGGCAATCAGGGACAGAATCAGCAACGGAATACTGAGGCTGCGGAAGGTGTCGAAGATCGCCGTGACCTCGCCTCGGTCGACGCGAGCCAGGCCGATGGCAGCAAGCACGACGATGACCGTAGCCACGATCGCAAGCCGTCGCCACGAGATTGGCTTGGGCGGGTCAAGCGCCGCGATCTCACTCATCGTGAGCAGTTCGTAGCCTTCGCTGCGCGCCGCATCAAGAATCGCCGGTAGCGCCTCTGCTGTCTGCGAACGATCGTCGCTGCCCCAGCCATCGGCGTCATGCAAGAGCAGAATCGCGCCGGGCTTGAGCGCTTTGACCGAGCGCTTGACAATCACGTCTGCCCCGGGCTTGGCTGTATCGAAGACACCTGCCGACCAGGCACACGTTGCGTATCCGAGTCGGCGGGCAGTGCTCGATACGAACGGACTGCGAAAGCCGTGCGGCGCACGAAAAACCCGCACTGGCGGCGCGCCGGACTGCTTGAGAATGCGCTCGGTCCGATGCAGTTGGCGATGCACTTGAGCGGGCCCAGCAAACGCGAGGATCCCGTGGTCATACCCGTGGTTGCCAAGCTCGTGGCCCTCACGAACAATGCGCTCGACAATCTCTGGGTACTGCTCGGCATGTTTGCCCAACACGAAGAACGTGGCGCGAACTCCCTCCGCTTTGAGGGCGTCAAGGATCTTCGGGGTCGTATCCGGGGAGGGACCGTCATCAAACGTCAATGCGGCCACGGAGCGCTGGATCCGCGAGCCATCCACGACTCCGCCGAACAGGGGCGAACTGGCCCCGAACATCCCCCACACGCCAATTGTAAGCAGCAAGGCAACACCAACGTCGATGACCCAGGCCAGCCAAGACAGATGCATCCGGGCGAGCACACCATCGGCGATAACAGTTGCGAGGATCACGACGAGGCCAATCACAACGGCTCGGAGGATGGTCTGGCGCTTGGTCATGCGCCAGGGCCCTTCTCGAGCAGGCCTAGGTAGTACTCCTCCAGTTGGGCCGCGACTTTAGTCCAGGCATACTCGCTGACCGCGGTCTTGCGGCCTTCACGCCCCATCCGCTCGCGCTCTTCGGGGCGCTCAATCAGATACATCAGGGACTCGGCAAACCGCTCAACGTTCTCGGCAGGCGAAATCAGGAGCCCCTGCTTGCCGTGCTCCATCAGGAGCTGGAAACCCGAAATCCGGCTCGCGACGACCGGGCGACCACAACTCATCGCCTCAAGCAACACCATCCCAAACGACGCTCGCTGACAGGGCGTGCAGTGAATGTCGGCGGTCGCGTAATAACGCGGCCGGTTCCAGTTGACGCGCCCCGCCCAGTGCACGTCGCCCGCAATGTCGTCTGGCACGAGCTTCTGATAGCGAGACCGCAACGGACCATCGCCCACCACGATCAATCGCACCTCTGGTCCGACACGACGGCGCACCTCTGTGAAGGCGCCGATCATCGTGTCGAGCCCATTGCGCGGATCGAAGCGGCCGAGGAAGAGGATGTTGGTCTTTCCGTCCCGCAATTCGGGAATCGGGTCGGCCTCCGGCGAGAAGTGGCGATCGTCGATGCCGTTGGGAATCACCGTGTACTCGTACGGAAGATACGGCGCAAGCGAGCCAATACAGGCCTCGCTGACCACGATCTTGCCGTCGAGTCGGCTGATCACCCGTCGCAGAATCGGGGCAGCGATATCGAAGCCGAGCGTGCGCGGGAAGACAGAGTGAAAGGTGCCAACCGTGACCGCTGTTTTGGGCGCCGCAAGCACGCCGAGCATCGGCAGAATCGGGCTGTAGGGCGAGTGCACGTGGACGACATCGACCTTGCGCTCTTGGAAAATTTTGCGCAACTTACGGCGCAGCAGTGGGTCGACAACGTGATACGTCTGCGAGGCATTGCCGTAGCCCGGAAGCGCTGCGCCGACGCGAACGATCTCGAAGGGCACGCCATCCTCAGGATGAATCTCGCCATCGACAATCCCTGGTGGACGCACAACGTTGCCCGTCACCACGGTCACCTCGTGCCCGCGTCGAGTCAACTCCGTGGCCTGGCCATGGACGTGCTCGGTAATCCCGCCGAGATGCGGGTAGTAGTAGTCAGTGACGATGGCGATCCGCACGCTTTGTGCATCGTAGCCTCGCGCTCGCGGTGGCACTCACGCCCGTGTGCTGCCGGCGTTTCTTCTACGCGCGCTATCATGCGCCCCGTGCCAACGTACGAATACAAGTGCGCCGCAGGTCATCTGACTGAGGTCATCCAGAAGATGTCGGACGAGCCGCTGAAGAAATGCGGTACCTGCGGCAAGAAGGTCGAGCGCGTCCTGTTCGCGCCGTCGATCCATTACAAGGGCACGGGCTTCTACTCCACGGACTACGGCAAGGGTGGCAAGAAGCCACGCACTGAGGCCAAGTCCGAGAGCGGCGACAGCAAGAAATCCGACTCTGGCGATGCCAAGAAGTCGGACTCGTCGAGCAGCTCGTCGAGTGATTCGTCGAGCAGTACGTCTGCTCCCAAGAAGTCCGACTCTTAGAGCCCGCTAACGACGACGCGTCCTGCGTCGGCGACTGCACGGAGCCCGGCAGGGAAGTCCCAGTTGGCACGATCGGTCTCTTCGATCATGTTCGAAATCGCCCGTAGCTCCACGCAGGGGACACCCGCTTCGGCAGCCGCGCGCAAGACGGCAAAGCCCTCCATCGCCTCGACCTCACAGTCGCGACTCCCCCCGACCATCGCGGTCGTCGCAATCGGTAATTGCCGCGCCTCAGGCAGGAGCGTCGCGATCCGAGCGAGCAGGTCCGGATCGGGATGACAGGTTGTGACGAGCGTCGGCGTGGCCGCGGACAAGTCGCTGTAGTGACTCTCCATACCGATCACGACATCGCCGATCTGAAGTCCACTCGCTCGACGGGCGCCCGCAATGCCGACGTGCAGGATCGCGTCCGGTGGATCATTGGCAAGACGCGCAGCCGTCGCAATCCCCGCCTCAACAGGACCAATGCCAACCGCGAGTACCTCGTGGTCCGTCGCCCAGGCGAGCTCGGGCATCGTGGCTGCAAGGACAAGGATCCGCATCGCGCTAGCGATTGTACGGGCGTTGCACGCCGCGAGCTCGATTTCCCCTCGGTTCCCAGTACACTCGCCGTATGAATATCTTGGTGCTCCAGCACATCGATTGCGAGCCGCCCGCCGCCTATGGCACTGCGCTTGCTGCCCGCGGCCACGTCCTCTTCCCCGTCGAAGTTGATGAGGGCGAGAGGCTGCCCGATTGGCGTGATTTCGGCGCGATCATCGCGATGGGTGGCCCGATGGGTGTCTACGAAGACGCTGCGTATCCCTGGCTCGTCGCCGAGAAGCAACTGATCGGCGACGCCGTCCGCGCCGGCCTCCCCTACTTTGGTGCCTGTCTGGGCGTGCAGCTCCTCGCGGCGGCACTCGGCGGCCGCGTCTACCCCGGCGAAACCCCCGAGGTTGGGGTGCTCGACGTGATGCTGACCGAGGAGGGCCTGCGCGATCCCGTCGCGTCGATCCTGCCCCCAACCTTCAAGGCACTGCAGTGGCATGGCGATACCTTCGACCTGCCCGAGGGTGCCGTCAGTCTGTTCTCGAGCCCGGCCTACGCCAACCAAGGCTTTCGCTTCGGCGAGGTCGCCTACGGCGTGCAGTTTCACCTTGAGGTCGATCAGCAACTAGCGGATGAATGGGCAGAGATCCCGGCCTACAAAACAGCGGCCGAAACCGTGCTCGGACCCGGCGGCCTCGATCAGCTACTGGCAGGTGTGCTCGAGCATTCGGACCGCATGCTGCCGCATGCCCACGTGTTGATCGATGCCTGGCTTGATCAGGTCCTCGAGCACGGTCACGTCTAACGGGGCTCAGCGCACACGCACGTCGGGCAGGCCCTCGAAGCCCTTGCGGTCGAGGGTCACCACCGTACGTCCCGTTGCGCGTGCGGTCGCGGCAATGATCAGGTCGTGATCGCCGCGCATCGTGCCAGTGCGACGGCAATGCGCGAGTAACTCCGCGTGATGGCGGGCAGTTGCCACGTCGTACTGGACGACGGGATAGCTCTCGATCATGTGCTCCGCAAATGCCTGTCGCCGTTCGGCGCGGACGCCGGCGGCGAGGCAGGCACCGAGCAACAGCTCGGCGATGCTAATCGCAGCAACGGCAATCTCGAATGGACCATCCTCGCCTGCAAGAGCCGTCCCCGGATCAAGCGTGCCGCGTTCAATCTCGACCAGCACACTGGTATCAAGAAGTACGCCCCTCACCGGTCCCACGGATCCTCGATCGGACTACGCCGTTCGCGGACCCAACTGATGTCGCCCCACCAGGTGTCGTCTGGTTCGGGGTACCTTTCATGATGCTGCTGCAGAAATTCCTGTAACGCGCCGACGCTGCCCGCGCCGGTTGGAGAGAGCTCGGCAATCGCCCGGCCATGCCGCGTAATACGAAACGATTCGCCCGTCCGTTCGACACGATCAAGCAGGTCGCGAAAGGCGCGAGCTGCATCGGTGGCGGTGATCTCAATCACACCAACGAGATTATCAGATAATCTGATTTGCACTGGAAAAAGGATATCGCGGCTGTGCCGACCGATTCCACACCCGAAGCGCGGAGTCGCACCGGAACCACGCACAGATCAGGAGGCGGGTCATACGAAAACGACTCACCAGGACTATCACTCGTACGTAACTCACGCTAGTCTCGACCAATGACCGCAGCGACCAAGCGCCTCTCCCAGTTCTGGCATCCGATTGCTCGCGTCGAAGATGTCACCGAGCAGCCGCAGCAATTCGTGTTGCTTGACGAGAAACTCGTTGCCTTTCGTACCGACGCCGGCATCAGCGTCTTCAAGGACCTCTGCATCCATCGTGGCACCGCACTCTCGCTCGGCACGGTCAAAAACGGCTGCATCGTCTGCCCGTACCACGGCTGGGAATTCGATTCGACGGGTGCCTGCGTCAAGATCCCGGCACAGCCCGGTAAGCCGATTCCTGCGGCTGCACGTGCAATTTCGTACCACGTCGCGGAGCGGTATGGACTCGTCTGGGTGGCACTCGAAGACCCGATCCAAGAGATTCCCCACGTCCCCGAGAACCTCGATCAGGACGCGACCTTCACGACCGATGTGTTTAGCGTCCTTGAGTGGAACACCTCGGCCGGCCGTTCGACCGAGAACTCGATGGACGTCTCGCATTTCCCCTTCGTGCACCCCGAGCTGCTCGGTGATCCCGACGCGCCGGAGCAGGACCCCTACGACCTCCACGCCGAGGATTGGGGTCAGTGGTTCCGCGTCCCCAACCAGTTTTGGCGTAGCGTCGATGGCACGCAGAACTCGCGCATTACCTACGTCTACACGCACGTCTATCCGTTCACCATGCACCTCTACGTGACGGTCGACGGTGATACCTCCGGCAACGTGATGTCCGTGATGGTGATCGCCTCACCGACCGAGGCGAAGAAGACGAAGGTCTTCCGGATTGCCTTTCGCAACTACGTCGAGACCAACGCCAACTTCGTCAGTGACTACCTCTTTATCCTCGAACAGGATCGGGTCGTCGTCGAGAGCATTCGGCCTGAGGAAATCCCGGCCTCGCTGAAGCAAGAGCTCCACATCAAGGTGCCGGATCTGTCCTCGATTGCGTTTCGGCGCTGGCTCGAGGACGTCGACATGCAGGGGTTGGCGGAGGTCTAGCCCCGGCCCCCTCCACGTAGACTTCCTTACGTGCCGTTCGCAGTGCTCATTACCCCGCTCTTCGCGAGCGTGCTCTCGGCACTCAAACCCGATCAGATCCTGGACAACGCAGGCCATCTTGCGATCTGGGTTGCAGCAGCAATGATCTTCGCCGAGTGTGGCCTGCTCCTCGGGTTCTTCCTCCCCGGCGACTCGCTCCTATTCGTCGTTGGGCTATTCGTCGGCAATGGCGCGATCGGCACACCACTGTGGGCGACCTGCATCTTGCTCTTCGTCGCTGCCTTCGCCGGCAACCTGCTCGGCTACTGGATCGGCAGGCGCGCTGGCCCGACGCTCTTCCGACGAGAAGACTCCCGAATTTTCAAGAAGAAGTACATCGACCACACCGAAGAGTTCTTCAATAAATACGGCGCAGCCGCAATCATTCTCGGCCGCTTTATTGCCATCGTGCGCACGTTCATCACCGTGCTCGCGGGTGCCGGCAAGATGGACTTCCGCCGCTATACGCTCTACAGCGCGATCGGCGCAGCCCTTTGGACAGTCAGCCTCACCGTGCTCGGTTATCTCATCGGCAACGTGCCGGTGATCAAGAATAACCTCGAGTACGCGATTCTCTTGATCGTGATCGTCAGCATCGTCCCGATCGTGATTCACCGCCTCAAGGCGCGTCGCGACGCCGGCCGCACTGCCTGAGCTACGGCGTAGCGCAGATCACCGTTGCGGTCACAAAATCGTATTCCGCGGTGATGTTCGCCTCGGTTTCTGCCACGACCACCCAGTCCGTTGGCGTCGCACCTGCGCTTGCCGACGGCGAACTACTCACGATTCGAACCTTGTTTGCACCGTCTGATGCAACAAACCCACCACCGACCGCCCGCTCACCCGAAGCGCAGTTCGCGGTGGCGGTAACAGGTGTGTTCGCAATCGCCGGCAACGTCACAGGATCGCTCCGCCGCGCCTTCACCGAGGTCGCACCGGCAGCGCCCGTATCACCTTTCGCACCGGTCGCACCTGTGGTGCCCTTGGCACCTTTCGGCCCTCGCGCACCCCGCGCGCCTTTCGAGCCACGCGGGCCCTCGAGGCCAGCAGGGATCTGCCCGAAGCCAAAGTCCTCGTACTGCAGGGCGCCATCTTTGATTTTCGCGCTGTCGACAGCTCCATCGCGCAGCTGTGGCGTGCCGACGCTATCGCGCGGCAAGGCTGTGGCTGCGTAGCTCACACCGCCGACGGAGAGAAACAGGGCGAGCGTGGCCGTCACGCTCGCATACGAAACGCGCGGCATCTTTTGGAAAATCATGTCCACCGATTCCCCAGTGGCGACCCGAGACCTCTATCACCTAGTTTGCGATTTGATCACGGCCAACGTGCCACGAATTACTGCAAACGCGCACCGCTCGGATCGACCAGTCGGTCGGCCACAACCGTTGCCGTCACCGGACCGTCGAGCGTCTCGACAACCAGCTGATCACCCTCCGCGACATCGGTCGGGAGGTAGGCGTAGGCCAGCATCCGCTCGACGCTATAGCCGTAGGCGACCGACCGCAGCCGGCTGAGCGCCTCGCCGTCGCGCAGCACAACCTCGCCTCCATAGGCCGAGACCCAACCGCCATCACCCAAGGCGAGTGTGCGAATGCGTGTCGTGAAGCCCTCTTCGCGACGCACCAGAAGCACTTCGCGACCGACGTAATCGGCGTCCTTCTTGGCACAGAACGCAAGACCCGCCTGGTCGGGTCTGTCGTTCGGCGTCAGGTCCGTACCGATGTAGCGGTAGCCCTTCTCCATGCGCAGACCATCGAGTGCGCGATAGCCGCAGACTCGGATGCCGTGCTCTGCGCCAGCGGCCATCAGTCGATCCCAGACGGCGACGGTCCAGGCGGGGTCGACGTAGAGCTCGTACCCAAACTCGCCCACGTACGTGATGCGTTGCGCAAAGGCTGGCGCCGAGCCGACAACGATGTCTTGCCCGGTGCCAAACGGGAAGGCCTCGTTGCTGAGGTCCGCCGTCGTGGCAGCCGTCATCACCGCGCGGGCGTTCGGGCCCCAGATGCCGATCACCGACAGACGATCGCTCTCGTCCGTCAATTCCACGTCGAGTTGGAGCCGATGGGCGATGCCTTGCAGCCAGCCGAGATCCGAGGCGAGCGCACCCGCGCCCGTCACCATCCGGAAGCGCTGCTCGGCGAGACGCGTGACCGTGACGTCCGCGATCATGCCACCGCGATGGTCGAGCATCTGCGTGTAGATGACGCTACCGATCGCTCGATCCATCGAGGCATCGCAGGCAAATTCGACGAGCGCCTCGGCATCCGATCCCTCGATCGAGATCTTGCCGAAGCTGGATAGGTCGATGATGCCGACCGCCTCGCGCATCGCACGATGCTCTTCGCCGATGAGATCGAAGAAGGGCGGCTTGCCCCAGCCCCAGGCGCGCTGGTCGGCGCCCATCCGGCGCCACGGCTTGCCGGGATCGATGTAGTCGGCGCGTTCGAAGCCCGACTTGACCCCGAAGACGGTGCCGGCCTCTTGCAGTCGCCCGTGCAAGGCGGAGAGGCGCGTGGGGCGACCCCACTCGTCCTGATCGAACGGATAGCGAAGGCGGTAGTAGTAGCGGTAGGCCTCCTGCGCCGCGATTGCCGCGTGCTGCGGGTCGCGATAGACCGAGCCGAATCGCCACGGCCGATAGCCCGACACGTCGAGCTCGGTCTCGCCGGTTGTGATCCACTCGGCAATCGTCTTGCCGA
>CANKHS010000016.1 GCA_947481755.1 Actinomycetota bacterium
CAGGCAAAAGAGGCTCAGGACGGCGTCCTCGAGTTCATCCTGCTCAATCACCCGCTCGACTGCCCCGTCTGCGACAAGGGTGGCGAGTGCCCGCTGCAGGACCTGACGTTCCGCTACGGCCCCGGCAATTCGCGCATGACGCTGCCGAAGCGCACGTACGAAAAGCCGCTGCCGATCTCGCCGTCGATTGTGCTCGACCGCGAGCGCTGCATCCTCTGTTATCGCTGCACCCGCTTCTCGGGCGATGTCGCCGAAGACGGTGAACTCGTTGCGCGCGAGCGTGGGGCACAGAGCGTGATCGCCACGTTTAACGAGCAGCCGTATACCAACGCTTTCTCCGGCAACGTCACCGAGCTCTGCCCGGTCGGCGCGCTGTTGCCGACGGCCTACCGCTTTAAGGCGCGCCCGTGGGAGATCGTCAACGTACCGACCGTCTGCACCGGCTGCGCGACGGGGTGCAACACCTGGTCGACGCTGCGCGAAGGCAAGGTCGAGCGCATCCTCTCGCGCAACCACCCCGATGTTGATGAGGGCTGGCTCTGCGACAAGGGCCGCTTCGCACGCTACGAGCCGCGTGACGAGCGCATTTCGACACCGCTGGTGCGGGCCCTGACGGGTCTCGAGCCCGGCGAGTGGGACGACGTCCTGCGCACGACCGCTCAGCGCCTACGCCACTTCTCAGCTGTCCACGGCGCCGGTGGCGTCGCGATCGTCACGGGTGGCGCACTGACGAACGAGGAGGCGCTGGCCTGGAAGGCGATCGCCGACACCCTCGAGGCCCGCACCGCATCGGCACCGATTGCCGCCGCTGCCGATTGGGATCGACTCGACGCCTACGCCGCACCGCTGGCCGCGATTGATCTGGCCGACGCCGTCGTCGTGATTGGCGACCAGGAGCCAACGGACCGTGCTGGCACGATCGATCTCCGGATCCGCAAGGCGCGCCGTAGCGGCGCTCGCCTGACGATCGTCGGCCCCGGCGGCACCACGCTCGAGCCCGATGCGCAGCAATGTATCCAGACGTTGCCGGCCGCCGGCTCGGCGATGCTCGCCGCACTCACCGCCGCGGTTGTCGAAGCGGGTGGCGCGAACGTGCGCAGCGACGCCAAGACGGCCGGAGGAGTCGATGCACTCGCCGCCGACGCTGGCGCCGACGCCACGCAGATCCGCGAGTTGGCAGGCACGCTCGTGGCAGCACAGCGCCCGGTGCTGGTCGTCACCGACCACGTGGCCGCAACCGAAATTGAGGCACTCGCCTGGGCCCTCGGGCTCGACCAGACCGACGGTGGCGTCTTGCCGTTGCCGGTTGGCGCCAACGAGCGCGGCGAGCGAGCCGTTGGCCTCGTCGGCGGCTGGGACGAGATTCTGCCCGCCCTCGAAGCGGGCGATGTGCAGGCAATCGTGCTGGTTGGTTGCGACCCCGTCGTCGAGAGCGCAGACGGTGAACGCTGGCAGATGGCACTCGCGCAGACCGAGGTTGTTGTCTCGGTCGCGGCCTTCACCAATGGCGTTACCTCGCAGTCGCAGTTCGTCTTGCCGCTCGATGTTGAGCACGAGCGCGATGGCTCGGTCATCAACCTCGAGGGCCGCGTACAGCGCGTCCGCCCATCGCTCGAGCCGGTCAGTGGCGTGCCGCTGATCGAGTGGACGAGTCGCCTCGCCGGCTTCCTTGAGATCTCGACACACGGGATGTCCGCCAAGGCCTTCAACGCCCTGGCCGCCGACAACCCGGCCTTCGCAGGTCTCTCCTGGGGCGAGCTTGGCGATCGCGCCCCGCTCAATCGAGCGCGTCCCACCGCCACGGCACCGACGGGCGCCGTCAGTGTCACCGCTCCGGCTCCAGCCCCGGCCGAAGGCGCCTTCCGGCTGATCGCACCTCGCCCGTTGTTTAGTGGCGCGGCAGTTGAACGCACCGCATCCCTCGCGCACCAGCGCGCCCCGATCGTCGTGGTTGCACACGCCGATGCCGAGCGACTTGGCATCAAGCGCGGCGACGAAGTGGTCGTGCGTCACGCCGCCGGCGAGCACGTCGGACCCGCCCGGATCTCTCGTCGTCTCTTGCCCGGTTCGATTCGCATCAACTGGCGTGGTGCTGCAGGCACCGGTTCGACAGCCGTCGTGGGAGCGCAGTAGAACAGATGGTCGACGGCGTTATCCTCACGATCATCAAGTCGCTGGTCTTGGCCAGCGTCCTGATGGGCTTCTTTGCCTACATGACGTGGGTTGAGCGCAAGCTGATCGGCCGTTTCCAGGCCCGCTACGGCCCGAACCGCGTCGGCCCGTACGGTCTGATGCAGCCGATCGCCGACCTCGGCAAGATGCTGCAGAAGGAAAACATGATCCCGGAGATGGCGCATCGCAAGCTGTACATCGCGGCGCCGTTTATCGCGATGACCTGCGCCATTGGCGCCTTCGGTCTGATGCCGTTTGGCAACGTCGCGACGATCCCTGGCACGGACTGGACGATCCATCTCTATATCGCTAACACCAGCGTGTCGCTCCTCGTTGTCGCCGCGATCGGCTCGCTCGGCTTCTACGGTCTGATGATCGGCGGCTGGGCGTCGAGCTCGAAGTACGCCCTGCTCGGCGGCATGCGCGCCATCGCACAGCTCGTCTCGTACGAGGTCGCCTTCACACTCGCCGTGATCGGCGTGATCATCCAGGCCAGCTCGCTGTCGTTCGTCACCATCTCGAACGCGCAAGAGCACCTCTGGTACATCATCCCGCAGTTCCTCGGCTTCCTCGTCTTCTTCGTCGCGGCCGTTGCCGAGTCGAACCGTCCGCCGTTCGACCTGACCGAGGCCGACGGCGAGGTCGTTGCCGGCTACCACACGGAATACGGCGGCATGCGGTACGCCATGTTTGCCGCCGCCGAGTTCATCAACGCCATCACCCTCTCTGCGCTTGGCGCCGTGCTCTTCCTCGGTGGTCCCAGCGGTCCGTTCTTGCCGGGCCCGATCTGGATGATCCTCAAGATTGGCGCCTTCCTGTTCGTGCTGATCTGGATTCGTGCCACGCTGCCCCGTGTGCGTTTCGACCAGTTGATGAAGATCGGCTGGAAAGTGCTGCTGCCCGTGGCCACCCTCAACCTACTGCTGACCGCCGTCGCAGTCGTGTACCTCTAGGAGGCTGACGATGCTTGATCAGGTAAAGGGTTTCTCCACAACATTCCGGCATCTCTTCCAGAAGCCGATCACGCAGCAGTACCCCGAGTACAAGCGCCCGGTCTATCCGCGTTTCCGTGGTCGGCACCAGTTGCATCGCCACGAGAACGGACTCGAGAAGTGCGTCGGCTGCTCGCTCTGCGCCGCCGCCTGCCCGTCCGATTGCATCCGCGTGGTGCCAGCCGAGAACACGCCCGACAATCGCGTCTCCGCCGGCGAACGTCATGCCCGCATCTACGAGATCAACATGGCGCGCTGCATCTTCTGCGGCTACTGCGAACTGGCCTGCCCATTCGATGCCATCACTCTCGGCAACGATTTTGAGTTGTCGGAAATCTCGCGCGAAGCGCTCGTCTACACCAAGAGCATGCTGCTCGAGAAGCCCGCACTGCGCACGCCCTCGCAGGCCGTCGATCCGTACGACGTGCCCTCGCAAGAGATGGAGCGCGTGCTCGGCATGTACGACATCACGACGGCCACGAATCCGGAAGGCGCCGAGTAGTGGATCTCGTTGTCTTCTTCATCGCCTCGGTGTGTGCGATTGCCTCGGCGATCGCCGTCGTGGCTCAGAAGAACCCGTTCGTCTCGGCGCTTGCGCTGTTGGCGAACCTCGCCTCGCTCGCGGCCTTGATGCTGCTGCTTGAGGCCCAGTTCGTGGCGGCTGCGCAGATCATTGTCTACGCCGGCGCCGTGATGGTGATGTTCCTCTTCGTGATTGCCTACGTCGGTCCGCGCGGCGAAATTGGCCCTGGCGCCCGCAAGCCATGGCTGGTCGCGCTGTCCGTGGTCGCGGCCCTGCTGATTACCGTGGAGATCATCGTCGTGGTCGTGGGTGCCAGCCTTGGCGAGGTCGCCTCCGTCGACGGGGACTACGGCAGCCCAGCCGCGATTGGTAAGGCGCTCGTGACGCACTACCTGCTGGCCTTCGAGGTTGTCTCGGTGATTCTCTTTATGGCCGCGATTGCGGGTGTCGTCTTTGGTGCCGGCGGCCGACCGGTGCGTCTCAGTACTGACCAGGTCTTGGCCAAGGAAGGCGAGTCCGCTGTGGCGCGCCGCCGTGAGGCCTCCCGCGCTGCCCTCGAGGCTGCTCGTGATTCGACAACAGGGGAGAGTGCTCGATGAGCGTCGGTATCCCATCGTTTCTGATCGTCAGCGCGATTCTCTTTACGATCGGGCTGATCGGCGTGTTGCTCCGCCGCAGCCCCCTCACGATCCTGCTCTCGCTCGAGGTCATGCTCAACTCGGTCAACCTGACCCTGGTCGCATTCTCGCGCCAGGTCGGTGGGTCTGACGGTCAGGTCTTTGCCTTGGTCGTGATGGGTATTGCGGCCGCCGAAGTTGTGGTTGGCCTTGGACTCGTGGTGGCAATGACGCGACGCGCGATGGTGCTCGACACCGACGAACTCCGGACACTGAACGGCTGACCTGATGACCGAACTCGTCTGGATCACCCTCGCACTACCGCTGGTTGGAGTCGCACTCTTCGCGATCTTCGGCAACAAGCTGCCGTCGCGCGGTGCTGGCCTGCTGGCGTCGCTGATCATGCTGGCGGCATTCTTCGCAGCAGCGGCCGCGTTCATTCTCTTGGCCAACGAGCCAGAGGGACATCGTCAGGTTTCGCAGACGGCGTGGACGTGGTTGTCAGCTGGCGATTTCCGCGTCGGCTTTGATATCTGGTACGACGAGCTGACCGCACTCATGCTGCTAATCGTGACGGGCGTGGGCTTCCTGATCCACGTCTTCTCGATTGGCTACATGAAGGGCGATACGCAGGAACGGCGCTTCTTCGCGTACATGAACATGTTTGTGTTCTCGATGCTGGTGCTGGTGGTCAGCGGCAACCTCGTCGAGCTGCTGATCGGCTGGGGCCTCGTCGGACTCTCGTCCTACCTGTTGATCGGCTTCTGGCACCACAAGACGTCGGCCGTCAAGGCCGCCAAGAAGGCCTTCATCATGAATGCCATTGGCGACGTCGGTCTGGCCGTCGGCATCTTCCTCCTCTTCGTCGACCTCGGCACGGTCTCGTACAGCGGCGTGTTCGCCTCGGCCGACAAGCTGAGCGAGACGCAGGCCTCGATCGCCTGTCTGCTCCTGCTCGTCGGTGCACTCGCGAAGTCCGCGCAGATCCCGCTCCACACCTGGTTGCCTGACGCGATGGAGGGCCCGACCCCCGTCAGTGCCCTGATCCACGCCGCAACGATGGTGACCGCCGGTGTCTACCTGATCGCGCGTATGAACCCGCTGTTCTTCTACGCGCCGAAGGTGCTGGATCTGATTGTGATCATCGGCGTCATCGGTCTGCTGATGGCCGGCGCGATCGCGATCGTCCAGACGGACATCAAGCGCATCATCGCGTTCTCCACGATGAGCCAGATCGCCTACATGTTCGTCGGCGTCGGTCTCTCCGCCTACTGGGCTGGCATCTTCCACCTGCTGACGCACGCGTTTTTCAAGGCGCTGCTCTTCATGGGTGCGGGCCTCGTGATCCACGCGCTCAACGGCGAGCAGGACACGCGCAACATGGGCGGTCTTCGCAAATTGATGCCGAAGACGTACTTCTGTTTCGTGATCGGCGGCTTGGCACTGACTGGCATCTTCCCGTTCTCGGGCGGCTTCTCGAAGGATGCGATCCTCAGCGCCGGACTCCATGTCGATTCGACGATTGGCTGGATCGCCTACGTCGGCGGTCTGGTGGGCGCGCTGATGACGGGCATCTACACCTTCCGCCTGATCTTCCTCGTCTTCCATCGCCGCATGTCGCCGTACGCCGAGAAGGTTGCGCCACCGCTGATCAAGCACCACGGCGAGGGCCCGCGTTCGATGCTCTGGCCGGTCTACATCCTCTCGATTGGCGCTGCGTTCCTGGGTCTCCTGCAGATTCCTGGTCTGACGCACGTGATGAGCAGCTGGCTTGAGCCCATCTCGCCGCACGGCATGGTCGAGGCGACAGCTGGTCAGGATTGGCTGACGACTCTGATCGGCTCGCTCGTCGGCGTGATCGGCATCATCATCGCCGCACATCTCTATCTGCACGAGAGCGACGCACCCGAGCGCATCCGCCTCGGTCGCGGTCGTCTGATCGCCCACGCGCTTGAGCGCCGCTGTTATTGGGACAACCTCTACGAGTGGATGTTTGAGCGCCCAGTCCAGTGGGCCGCAAGCTTCTTGAATCGCGACGTCGACGCAACTGCGTTCCGTTGGCTGCCCACGGACGGCGTTGGCACGATCACCGCCTTCTTCGGCCGTAGCGTCGTGGTCTTGCAAAACGGCATCGTGCGCTCCTACGCGCTGGTCTTCGCCGTCGGCATCGCGGGCTTCCTGCTCTACCTCTTGGTGCGCGGCACATGATCACCATTTCCACACTGATCGCCGTCCCGGCCATTGCCGCCGTTGTGCTGCTGGTAATCCCGTTCGCGCGCCAGGCTGCCGGCTACCTCGCCTTGCTCGTCTCGCTGGCGGTACTCGGTGCCGTGATCGGCTTTATCTATCGCTTCGAGCCCGTCGCGGGCTATCAGTTCTCTGATGACGTCTCGTGGATCGCGCCGCTTGGCGTGCGGTGGCATGTCGCCGTCAATGGCGTCTCGCTCGCGATGATCGCCGTCACGGCGCTGATCACAACCTGTGCGCTCGGCTTTGCGCTGTGGGCCAAGCGCGATCGCTCGCATGCGTCCTTCGCGTTGATTCTGTTGACGGAGGCCTTCCTCTTCCTCGTCTTCGCCGCGCGCGACCTGTTCGCGTTCTACGTCGGCTTCGAGGGCATGCTGATCCCGCTGCTCGTCCTGCTCGTGGTCTGGGGTGGCGCGGGCCGCAAGTTCGCGACGCTGCAGGTGATCGCCTACACCGCGTTCGGCACGCTGCTGATGCTGCTCGGCATTCTGTACCTCGGCCTGACCGCTCCTGGCGGCCCGAACTTCGACATGACGGCCGCCATCGGCCGCGGCAACGACTGGGTCTTCTTCGCCTTCGCGATCGCGTTCGCAATTAAGTCACCACTCTTCCCGCTGCACGGCTGGGTGTTGCCGGCGTATCGCAATGCTTCGCCCGAGGTTGCCGCGGTGCTCAGCGGTGTTGCCTCGAAGGCCGGTGCCTTCGCCTTCCTCGCCGTGCTCGTGCCGCTCTTCCCCTCGCAGTCCGAGAAGTACGCCTGGGTGTTTATCGCCCTCGGCACGATCGGCTTCCTCTGGGGTTCGCTACTCGCCTTCCGCCAGCCCGATGGTCGTGGCGTCGTGGCGTACTCGTCGATTGCTCAGATGTCCTTCATCGTGCTCGGCATCTTTCTCCTGTCGGACCGTGGTGCAACCGGCGCGACGTTCCAGATGGTCAACCACGCACTCGTCTCGGCCGCGCTGTTCCTCGTCGTTGGTTGGCTCGAGACACAGGTCGGCAGCGGCTCGTTTGCACAACTCGGCGGGCTGGCTCGCCGCCGTCCCGTACTCGCCACCGTCTCGATGGTCTTGGGCATGGCAGCCCTCGCCGTGCCAGGCTCCAGCGTCTTCGCCTCCGAGTTCCTGATCATGCTCGGCGCCTTCGAGAACCACTGGTGGCTCGGCGCGATCGTCGCGCTCGGCGTGGTCCTCGCGGCCATGTACATGCTCCGCTGGATCTCCGCGATCCTGCACGACCGCGAGAGCGCGTTGGCCGGCACACTCAATCCGCCCGACCTCAAGAAGGGCGCACTGATGGCGATCCTGCCGCTCGTCCTCGTCCTGATTGGCCTCAGCATCGCACCCGCGCAGTTCACGGACCGCGTCGACGCATCGGCCCACGCACTGATTAGTGCCGCAGCGAAGGAGGCCGGACGATGATTAAGGCTCCCGACGTCAACTGGTTGGCCATTGCGCCCGAGATGGCGCTGATGATCGGCGCCTTCGTCCTGCTGCTACTCGCCTCGTTCATTCGCGGCCGCGATCGTGGAATCGGCACCGCGGTTGGGCTGATCACGCTGGTGGTCTCGGCCGGCTTCGCAATCAACGCCTGGACTGAGCCCGCCACCACGACGATGGCTGGCGCCGTACAGATCGATCAGCTGACGCAAGTCGTCACGGTCCTGATCGCCGGGTGTGGGATCTTGACGCTGCTCGTCTCGTTTGGCTGGAATCGCATGCGCGAGAACGGCGCCGAGTTTGTCGCACTGCTGCTCTTGGTTGCGGCCGGCATGGATCTGATCGCCGCCTCCAACTCGTTCGTCACGCTGTTCGTGGCCCTCGAGCTCTTCTCGCTCTCGCTCTACGTGCTCTGCGCCTTCGACGGCAAGAGCAAGGCCTCGCTCGAGAGTGGCTTCAAGTACCTCGTGCTTGGCACGATCGGCTCGATGGTGCTCGTCTACGGCGCCGCGTTCCTCTACGGCGCAACCGGCTCGTTTGGCTTCGAGGCGATCAACACCGCGCTCAGCAAGGCTGGCTCCGGCGACGCGCTCGTCATCCTCGGCACCGTCCTAGTCCTGATCGGCCTCGCCTTCAAGATCGGTGTGATGCCGTTCCACATGTGGGTCGCCGATGTCTACGAGGGCGCACCGACGAACGTGACGGGCTTTATGTCTGCGGCCACCAAGATCGCTGCCTTCGTGGCACTTGCACGCGTGCTGTTCGACGCGCTGCCGGCGATTCGTGACACGTGGGCACCGGCGCTGGTCATCATCGCGGTCGTCACGATGATTCTCGGCAACATCTCGGCCCTCGTCCAGACGAACCTCAAGCGCATGCTGGCCTACGCCTCGGTTGGCGCCGCTGGTTTCGGACTGATCGCCATCATCGTCGGTGGCGAGGCCGGCACGCGCGGACTGATCTTCTATCTCGCTGCCTACGCACCCATGGCGATTGGTGCCTTCGCGGTTATCTCCCTGCACGAGCGCGACCACAAAGGCATCGCGACGCTGGATTCGATTCGCGGCTGGGGCTTCGATCGTCCCGTGGCTGCCGTCAGCATGGTCGTCTTCTTGCTCGGCTTCGCGGGCTTCCCGCTGACGGTCGGGTTTATCGGCAAGTTCGTCGTGCTTGGTAGTGCGGTCGAGGGCAACTACGCCTGGCTGGGTGTGGTCGCGGTGGTCGCCTCGGTGATTAGCCTCGGCTATCTGCTGCGCATCATCCTCGCGATGTTCGATCGTGGTGCAAAGAGCGGCGTGATGATGGCGGCTGCTCCTGGCATGGGATCGCTCAACCTCGCGATCGTGCTCTGCCTCGCGTTGGTGCTCATCGGAGGCATCCTGCCGGGCCTCGGGCTCGACTGGGCAGCCGACGCAGCCAAGTCGCTCGCCGCCGGTCGCTAACCCACCACCTGCGCTCGCCAAGCTGGGTGCAATGCGCCTAATCTGCACGGACGAAAGCACGGATGAGAACTCGGAGGAGAACACGATGCCGGACAACACCACCATCACCTGGTACGGACACGCGACGTGGGGGATCACGACTCCCGGTGGCGTTCATGTTGTGGTCGATCCGTGGCTGTCGGGCAACCCAAAGTGCCCTGAGTCCGCACACGACCTCTCCGCCGATGTCGTCCTCGTCACGCACGGCCACGGCGACCACATCTCGGACGCCGTCGCAGTTGCGCAGCGCGGGGACGCCACGACGATTGCCCAGTACGAAGTCGGTGGTTGGCTCGAGAGCCAGGGCGCACCGAACGTGATCGGGATGAACACGGGTGGCACGGTGGCCACCAAGGGACTGCGCATCACGATGACGCAGGCCTTCCATTCGAGCAGCATCTCGCCCGCCGACGGTGCCTACGGTGGCGATCCGATTGGCTACGTGATCGAGCTCGAGTCGGGCCAGAGCATCTACATCGCGGGCGACACCGGCGTCTTTGGCGACATGGCCTTGATCGCCGAGATCTACAATCCCGTGATCGCGATTCTGCCGATTGGCGACCTCTTCACGATGGGGCCATTGCAGGCCGCCCACGCCGTGCGGCTGCTCGGGGTCAAGCATGTGCTCGGCTCGCACTGGGGCACGTTCGATGCACTCACGGGTACACCCGCTGGGTTGCGCGACGAGATCGCCAACTTGGGTCTTGAGGGTGTCACAGTGCACGAACTCGCGCCCGGCGAATCGCTCTAAGCCGATGACATTCTCGATCGTTGGCTTCGATCCGGAGACGGGCGACGTTGGGGTCGCGGTGGCCTCGAAGTTTCCAGCCGTCGGCGCTGTCGTGCCCTGGCTCGAGGCGGGCGTGGGCGCGGTTGCAACGCAGTCCTTCGTCAACGCGCGGTATGGGCCCGACGGTCTCGATTTGCTGCGCAGTGGTGAGGACCCGACCACGGCCTGCGGC
Source organism: Actinomycetota bacterium (assembly GCA_947481755.1). Classification (GTDB taxonomy): domain Bacteria; phylum Actinomycetota; class Thermoleophilia; order Gaiellales; family F1-60-MAGs149; genus F1-60-MAGs149. The sequence goes on from CANKHS010000016.1 coordinate 10,431, forward strand.
ATGTTGACGGCAGCCGACGATCAGCGGGCGGTTCGTCAGCTGGGCATGGTTGATTGCCACGGCGGTGCCGCCACCTTTACCGGCGATGAGTGTCTCGACTGGGCCGGTGGTGTCGTTGGTACGGGCGTCGCTATTCAGGGCAACATCCTCGCCGGCCCACAGGTTGTGGCTGCGATGGAGGAGGCCTGGCTTGCCACCGCTGGCGCACCTCTCTTGGAGCGTCTGATGGCTGCGTTGCTCGCTGGCGATCTTGCCGGTGGAGATCGCCGAGGCCGGCAATCGGCCTCAGTCCACGTCAAGCGCAAGGGTGCGGGGTATGGTGGCGCAACGGATCAACTGGTCGACCTACGCGTCGATGATCACGTCGACCCCGTGCCGGAGTTGCAGCGTCTGATCGACATCCACACGATGTTGTTTGGCTCTACGCCTGAGTCGGAGTGGGTTGTTGTTGATGAGGTTATTGCCGAAAAAATTCGCGCTGCGCTACGCGCAGAAGGAACCACCATCGCCGCCGCTGGGGCCTGGGACGACCTGCTTGAAGCCACGCTGCTCAGCTGGGTCATCAACGAGAACCTCGATGAGCGTTGGTCCAGCGGCGACCGAATCGACCCGGTCGTACTCAACCACCTGCTGCGCTAAACGATCTTCAGTGGCTTCTTGATCCGCGCGAGCGGATCTTGCGTGCGCATGCCATGCAGCCGCGCGGCGAGCTCGCGAATCGCGATCGCGGCCGGAGCGTCCGGCGTACTGAGCATGAAGGGCAGACCGGTATCGCCACCCTCACGTAGCGTCGACTCGAGTGGGATCTGCGCAAGCAGTGGTACGTCGAGGTGGCTGGCAAGCGACTCGCCGCCACCCGTCCCGAACAGGTCGTCGCGCTCGCCACAACAGGGGCAGACGCGATACGCCATGTTCTCGACGACGCCGATGACGCGCATGTTGACCCGCTCGGAGACGGCGGCGGCACGCTCGGCCACGCGCTGAGCAGCGGCCTGCGGCGTGGTCACCACGAGCGCCTCCGACTTCGGCAACAGGCTGCCGAGCGAAATCGCTACGTCGCCCGTACCGGGTGGCATGTCGATCAGCAAGACGTCGAGTTCGCCCCAGTGGACGTCCTGGAGAAACTGCTGCATCGCCTTGTGCAGCATCGGTCCGCGCCAGAGCACGGCGCCGCCTTCCTCCATGAAGTACCCAATCGAAATCGTCTTGAGATTGTGTGCGACGGGCGGCACGATCATCTTGTCGACCGTCACCGGGCGCTGATGGATACCGAGCATGCCGGGCACAGAGAAGCCGTAGATGTCGGCGTCGATAATGCCGACCTCAAGACCGAGCTGCTGGAAGGCGATTGCGAGGTTGACCGTCATCGAGGACTTGCCAACACCACCCTTGCCCGAGGCGACGGCAATGACGCGCGTCTTCGGCGAAATCGAGAGCGTGCCGGCGGGGGCGGGGGGCCGGCCGCCGCGCAGCTGGGTTGCGAGCGTTGCGCGCTCGTCCTCGGACATGCTGGTGAAGTCCACGAGCACGCTGGTGACGCCTTCGATCGAGCCGACCTCGCGCTGGACATCACCATCGATCGTGGCCTTCAACGGGCAGCCAGGAATCGTCAGCGCCACACCAACGGTGACGTGCCCACCATCGATTGTGATGGCGCGCACCATCTCGAGTTCGATCAGATCTTTGCGGAGCTCCGGGTCGATGACACGGGACATCGCCTCGCGGACCTGGGTCTCAGTGATAGCGCTCATCTAGAGCGAAGGCTACCCTAATTCGGCGGAGGGGCCGTCCAGCGTGCGAATCACGAGACCGTCGAGCGTCTTCGGATAGAAGTACGTGCTCTTCTGGGGCATGACGGCGCCCGAGCGCGCGACGGCTTCGACTTCGCGCACGCTGGGGGCGCGAAGGATAAAGCCGACGTCGCCGCTCTCGTCAACCTTGGCGGCTGCGTCGTCGGAGTGGGCGGTGTAGCGAATGCGATACGTCGTCGCGACAACCTCTGCGGGCAGGTCGAGGAGAGGGGCGAGGATGCGCTCTTGCAGCATCACGGCATCGATCCGCGATAGCGGTGTCTGATCGTCCGGGTTTGGCTGCGCGTGCACGAGCAGTGGCGGCAGGTCCTTACGCACGAGCCCAAAGACGCCGTGGTCGTGGGGAATGGCCGACATGGCGGCTTCAAGCTGGACGACGCCGTCGCCGGCTTCGGTTACGGCGAAGCCCGCCTCGACCAAAAGTGCGGGGAGTCGAGCCTGCAACTCCTCGGAGATGCCACTGACGACACGGTGGATCGGAAAGATCACGAGTCCTGGCGACGAACCATTCGTGAGGTACATCATCATCGCATTGGCCGAGGCGTCCTGCGGGAAGGCATCGCGATAGGCGAGTGCGGTGGCATAGCGGTGGTGGCCGTCGGCGATCAACAGGCTGCGACTCTCAAGGACACCGTGGATGCGGTCTTGCATGGCAGGATCGGTCACTCGCCACATCCGTAGGTGCGTGCCGTGGTCGTCGGTTAGGTCGATGATCGGTGTCGGCTCAGAGCCAGCGCGTAGGGCGGCGTCAATATCGTTGTCTGGGTCGTCGTAGGTGACGAGAATCGGCGACGGCTGAGCGTGCGTGGTGCGCAACATTCGCAGACGGTCTTCGACGATGTTCGGCATCGTGCGCTCGTGTGGCAGGATCGTGCCGTCGCGCTGGGGGAGCCCCACGAGCGCGATCATGCCGGTGCGCACACGATTGACGCCGTCAGGCCCAATAAACGTCTCCTCAGTCCGGTAGAGGCACGGCACTTCTTCGGGCAGCAACGTGCCGTCGCTGCGCCATTCGTCAAGCAGTCTGCGTGCGTTTTCGGCACGACCAACGTCGGGCAGGATCAGTCGCACGACGTTGCGGCTACTACGCGCCACGAGCCGCATGCGATCCGCCATCGTGATGACGTCGTACGGCGGTGCGACGACAGAGAACGCCGGGTGTCGCTTCGGGTCATAGCGCAGCCCGCGAAACGGGCGTACGTCGAGCGGTTCGGTTGGTGTTCCCACAGCGGGCGCATGGTATCGCCGCTTGGTCATCAGCCTCGCCAGACGACATTTTGGGCCCGGGCCCAAAATGTCGCTTCGCACCACCATCTTGCGTCTCTTTGCGGCATGCGATGCTGGTAGACGACATTTTGGGCCCGGGCCCAAAATGTCGTCTACCAGTCGCCGTTCCGCGTAGACTGACGACATGAGCGCCGAAGCCCGCACCGCTGTTCGCGACCTCGTTGAGGGGCAGTTGGTGGATTCGACGTTTGCCGTCATTCGCAAAGATCGCCGGCGCACCCGCACCGGATCGCCGTATTTGGCGCTCGAGTTGGCCGACAAGACCGGGCGCGTCCGCGCGACGATCTTTGACGATGCGCCGATTCTCGACGGCCGTTTCGCAGCCGGCGACGTCATTCGCGTGCTCGGCAGTGTCGAGGAGTATCGCGGGCGGCCACAGATTGTCGTCCGCTCGATTGAGCAGGCCGATGTGCCAGCCGACGCACTCGAATTTACGCCTGGCGCGCGCCGCGACGTCGACGATCTCGAAGGTTTCCTCGAGTTTCTCGCCGACGAGATCGCCGACCCGGCCCTCCGTGATCTGACGCGCGCCGTCCTCAACGATGGCGAGTTTCGTGTCCGCTTCCGCTCTGCCCCGATGAGCGTCGAGCAGCACCATGCCTACGCAGGTGGTGCCCTCCAACACACGGTTGCCGTCGCCACCGCGTCCCGCGAACTCTGGCTGTTGCACCCCCGCCTCGACGAATCGGTCGTCTCGGCCGCGAGCCTGCTGTTCGCCGTTGGTGCGGCCGACGCCTTCGTCCAGGGCCCCGTCCTACAGCAGGCCGAAGAGGGTCGTCTGCTCGGGATCCCTCACCTGTCGGTGCGACGTATCGAGCGAGCCGCCGAGCGACTCAACACTCCACGTGAGCGCGTGGTCGCTGTACTGCACTGCATTGATGGCGATCGTTCGCGCACACCAGAGGCCGCCTGCGTGCACGGTGCCATCGCTCTCGACGCCGCTGTCTCGGTCGCGCTGTCTCAGGCGGCGGGGCGCGCAACCGAAGCGCAATAGACTGCGCCTGTGCGCATCGCGCTCGCCCAACTCGATCCAACCGTCGGCGATCTCGCCGGCAATGCGGCCCTGATTGCCGCGGCGGCTGCCCGTGCCGCCGACCAGGGCGCAGACCTCTTGGTCACGCCCGAGCTCGTGATCAGTGGCTATCCGCCCGAAGACCTTGTGTTGCGGCCCGCGTTCGTGGCCGCG
>CANKHS010000017.1 GCA_947481755.1 Actinomycetota bacterium
CAGAAGGGGTCAGGCACGATCTGGACATTGGATGACGAGCTAGCTCGTCTATCAAATGTCCAGATCGTGCCTGACCCCTTCTGGACATTCGTGACCTAGTAACAAGCGAACACGCCGGCCAACGATTTAGCGACCAGAGAACGCGTCGGCCAACGACTCCTCGAGAATTGCGAAGCCCTCATCGAGATCCTCTTGCGTGGCGACCATCGGCACGAGGACACGAATCGCGTTGCCGTAGAGGCCAGAGCCCATCAGGATCAGACCGCGATCGCGCGCCAAGGCGACGATGCGACCGACCTCTTCTGCTGCAGGCTCCTTGGTGCCACGATCCTTGACGAGCTCGATCGCGAGCATCGCGCCGAGGCCGCGGACCTCGCCGACCCCCTCATGACGCGAGGCGATCGCGTCGAGTCGGGCGCGCAGATCCGCACCGAAGGCCTTAGCCTGCTCTTGATAGGTGGGGTCAAGCACCTGATCCATCGCGACGATCGCAGCGGCGCAGGAGACAGGGTTGCCACAGAAGGTGCCGCCTAGGCCACCCGGATGCACAGCGTCCAGCAGGTCGGCACGGCCGGTGACACCAGAGATCGGCATGCCGCCACCCATCGACTTCGCCCACGTCGCCAGATCAGGCGAGACACCGTGGTGCTCAATCGCCGACGGCGTGCCTGTGCGACCCATGCCGGACTGCACCTCATCGGAGATATAGAGGATGCCGTTCTCCTGGCAGATCGCATAGATGCCCTGAATAAACTCGGTCGACATCGGCAAGAAGCCACCCTCACCCTGCACGGGCTCGAGAATGACAGCAGCCACCTGCGATGGGTCGATCTGGCTCTTGAGCACCTTGCGGAAGCCGGCCAGCGCGTCTTCGGTCGTGATGCCGCGGTACGGATAGGGCGCTGGTGCGCGGTAGATCTCCGTCGCGTACGGGCCCATGCCCTTCTTGTACGGCATCGGCTTGGAGGTCAGGGACATGCCCATCAGCGTGCGACCGTGGAAGCCCTGATCGAAGCAGATGATCGCGTCACGATTTGTCGCGTAGCGCGCGATCTTGACGGCGTTTTCGACGGCCTCTGCTCCCGAGTTGAGCAACAGACCCTTGAACGGGCCCTCACCGGGATGACAGGCAACCATGCGCTTGACGGTCTCGATGTAGCCCTCGTACTGCACGACCGAGTACATCTGGTGCATGTAGCGCGCGGCCTGCTCCTGCACCGCTGCGACGACGGCCTCGGGCGTATGCCCGCAGTTGAGCGAGCCAATGCCACCAACGAAATCGATGAACTCGCGCCCGTCGACGTCGGTGATGCGCGCGCCATGCGCGTGGTCCGCAAAGATCGGCTGCGTGAAAACAGACGCCGAAACCCAGCGCTCACGCTCGGCCTGCAGAGCCGCAGTGTTGGTTCCAGTTCCCTGATTGATCGCCATCGTGTGCCTCCTCGCCGCAACGGTGCGGCGCTCAGAATGGCATCAGCATAGCCGCCTCGAACGTCGTCGAACAGGCAGCCCACCGTCAAGACCTTTACTATGCGGTCAGGAGGCGATACTGATGGCGACCGTAGACACCGCAGCACTACAGGAAATGGCGATGAAGCACCTGTGGCTTCACTTCACCCAGATGGCAGGGTTCGACCCTGCCAAGCACCCAGTGATGGTGCGGGGCGACAACATTTTCCTCGAGGACTCCAACGGCAATCGCTACATGGACTTCCTCAGTGGCCTCTTCACCGTGCAGATTGGCTACTCGCACGGCGAGGAAATTGGCACGGCGATGCTCGAGCAGGCCATGGAGTTGCCGTACTACACCAACTGGACCTATTCGCATCCCAAGGCCATCGAACTCGCAACGAAGCTCGCCGAGATCACGCCGGATAGCATCAACCGAGCGTTCTTCGTCTCGGGTGGTTCTGAGGGGGTCGAGGGCGCAATCAAGTTGGCCCGCGATTACCACAACGCCGGCGGCGAACCGATGCGACGCAAGGTGATTGCCCGCAAGATCGCGTATCACGGCACCACCTACGGCGCCCTCTCGCTGACCGGTATCACCAGCATCCGCGCACCATTTGAGCCGCTGATGGCTGGCGTCCGTCACGTCGAGCCGACCAACCCCTATCGCTGCAAGTACTGCGCAGACCAGGGTGGCTGCAACCTCAAGTGCGCCGATGAGGTCGCTGAGGTGATCGAGTTCGAGGATCCCTCGACTGTCTCCATGGTGATCATGGAGCCCGTGCAGAATGCCGGCGGTTGCTTTACACCTCATCCCGAGTATCACCAGCGCGTCAACGAGATCTGCAAGGAATACGGTGTCCTGCACGCTGCCGACGAAACGATCTGTGGCTACGGCCGACTCGGCGAGTGGTATGGATCCCAGCGGTACGAATACGAACCCGACATCATCACGTGCGCCAAGGGTCTGACCAGCGGCTACCAGCCAATGGGCGCAGTTCTCTTCGGCGACAAGATCGCGGATCGTCTGATCGAGACGGAGCACATGTTCTTGCATGGCATCACGTTCGGCGGCCACCCGATCGTGGCAGCTGCTGCGCTGAAGAACCTCGAGATCATGGAGCGCGAGGGCGTGCTCGAGAACGTCAAGCAGAACGAGCCCTACCTGCGCGACCAGTTGTTCGGCCTGATGGAGCGCCACGAGATCATCGGCGACGTCCGCGGTGCGGGCTACTTCTGGGCGATGGAGCTGGTCAAGGACCGGGCAACCAAGGAGACGTTCAACGAGGACGAGTGCAATGTTCTCCTGCGCGACTTCCTCTCGCCCACCTTGCTGAGCGAGGGCCTGCTCTGCCGCGCCGACGACCGTGGCGATCCGGCAATCCAGATTTCGCCACCCCTGATTACGACGCGTGATCAGATCGACGAGGCCATCGCTGTCTTCGACAAGGTCCTGCCGCAGGCGCAAGACCTGATGCTCAAACTGCGACGCTAGTTGTTCAGATGGGGTCGGCGGCGGCTGACGTCGCTGCCGACCTACTGAGCAAGATCAGGACGAGCCCGGCGACTGCGAAGAGGGCGGCGACCGCGTATACAGCGCCGTAGCCCGCGTGGTTCGCGACGTTGCCCATCACGGGTCCCGCCACCGCGAAGCCAAGGTCGAAGCCGGCCGTGTAGACCGCGAGCGCCGCTCCGCGTCGATGCGCTGGCGTACGGTCGATCGCCATCAACGCCAGTGCCGGGAAGAGCAGCGACCAGGCGACACCACAGATCACGGCGCCGATACAGGCCAACCACCAGTTCGGCGACACGCCGATGATGCTGATACCGATGAGCGCGGCGATAAAGGCCATCACACCGGTCCGATACGACCCAAGCCGATCAGGCAGATGTCCGAGCACGATCCGGCCGATAAACGTTGCCGCCCCATAGGCGCCAATCACGTACGCGCCACCCCCACCATCACGAAAATCGAAGGTGAGGACGGCAAAGCCAACGATTGAGGCCATCACGACCCCACCAAACATCAGGCCAAGCCCCGGCCGAAAGGCCTCGCGTGGAAACGAGATTCCGGCTGATTCGGGATGGACGGGTGGCGGCGTCATGCCAATCATTGAGACCAGAGCCAAAATCGGTGCGACTACGAGCAGAAGTTCCGCCGCCTGCAGACCAACGTGGTCGAGCAGCAGTTGGGCAGCTACGGGCCCGAGGCTCAACCCTGCCCAGACGCTAAGGCCAAACAGCGAAATCGCCTGCCCTCGTCGGTGTTCTGGTGCGAGGTAGACCGCCCACGACAGTCCCGCGGTAAACATGCAGGCCTGGCCGATGCCCTGGAGTGCCCGTGCGGCAAACAGAATCCACTCTGCACTCGCGACGAAAAAGAGCGCCCCACCCAGTGCGATAAACGTGAATCCGACCGCGTAGACGAGCCGAGCGCCACGCCGGTCAATGCCAAGACCAGCGCCAAAACGTGTCACGAGTGCGGCCGCCGCAAAGATCGTGATGGTCCAGCCAACGATGACATCGGTACCGCCCAATTCGCCCTTAACGAGCGGCGGCACGATCGCATAACTCGCGCCAAGCGCGAGAAAACCGCCCAATCCAGCGAGTACAACGCGGGCGAATGCGATGCGGCGGGGGGAGCGCAAGTTGAGCATCGCCATGTCGAAACCATACGTGGTCGTACCTTGTCCTTTGACCAGCACTCCCCGCTATGGGTACACTGCGTGGCGATGCGCACGATGCCGCTCATGCACGAAGGGACTCTCGGCCGCTTGGTTTCCACCAGCGGCCATGGGGTCGTGGCGTCCGCGCCCACACTTCCGCTCGTCCTTCTTGTCGGCCTCCTTCCCCGCTAAGGGGATTGCATTGGCTTACGCGCTGCTTGCCCAGCGCACACAACGACAAGACCACAGGACAGGTGCGCGATGTCGCACCACACTTCGGAAGGGAGCACGATGAGCACTTCGGATAGCACGAACTACGTCAAGATTTTTGATACCACGCTGCGCGACGGTGAGCAGTCGCCCGGCATTAGCCTGAACGCCCAAGAGAAGCTGGAGATCGCCCGCCAACTCGAGCGCCTCGGCGTGGATATCATCGAGGCCGGCTTCGCGATTGCCTCGCCCGGTGAAGTCAAGGGCATTGGCCTCGTGGCCCAACACGTGCGCAGCTGCACGATCGCCTCGCTCAATCGCACGCAGCAGGCCGACATCGATGCCTCGTGGGAGGCACTCAAGGACGCCGAGTCGCCGCGCTTCCACATCTTTATTGCCACCAGCGATTTGCACATGGAGCACAAGCTGCGGATGACGCCCGACGAGGTGCTCGAGCAGACACGCGATGCGATCACCTACGCACGCACGAAGGTGTCCGACATCGAGTTCTCGTGCGAGGACGCAACACGTTCGCGTCCCGAGTTTATGGCCGAGGTCGTACGCACAGCACTCGCTGCCGGCGCCACGACGATCAACATCCCCGACACGGTCGGCTACACGACGCCAATCGAGTACATGGAGATCCTCCAGACGCTCTACGCCAATGTGCCCGAGCTGCACGAGGCAACGCTGAGCGTGCATACCCACAACGATCTTGGTCTGGCGACCGCAAACTCACTGGCAGGCGTGCAGGCAGGTGCGCGTCAGGTTGAGGTTGCGATCAATGGCATCGGTGAGCGTGCGGGCAACTCCGCGCTCGAAGAGGTCGTCATGGCTCTGCGGACGCGGAAGGCGTTCTACGGCTTCGAGACCGGCGTGGAGACGCGTGAGATCGCTCGTTCGAGTCGTCTCGTCTCGCGCCTGAGTGGCTATCCCGTACAGCCGAACAAGGCGATCGTCGGCAAGAACGCGTTCGCGCATGAGGCCGGCATTCATCAAGACGGCGTCCTCAAGAACCGTCGCACCTACGAGATCATGGATGCCGAATCGATCGGCCTTGCCCACAACGAGCTCGTGCTGGGCAAGCACTCCGGTCGCCACGCGCTCCAAGCCGCGTACGCCGAGTTGGGCTACGTCGTCGAAGGCGAAGACCTCAAGCGTGCGTTTACGCGCTTCAAGGAGATCGCCGACCGCAAGAAGAACATCTCGGCCCTCGACCTCGAGGCGCTGCTCGACGACCAGTCGCGCGAGACAACCGAGCGCTTCGTGCTGGAGCGCCTCGCACTACGAACGGCAACGGGCGAGACCTCGCAGGCCGAGGTCTCGGTGCGTGAGGGCGAGACAGTCCACACGGCCACGGGCGAGGGCGATGGCCCGATCGATGCTGCCTTCAAGGCACTCGCTGAGATCGCTGCCACGACGGCCACCCTGCGCGAGTTCAACGTCAATGCGGTGACCGGTGGGCAAGACGCCCTCGGCGACGTCCGCGTCGTCTTGGAGCAGGATGGTCAGACCTTTACCGGACAGGCCGTCGCACCCGACATCACCGAAGCAGCCGCCCAGGCCTACCTGCGGGCAGCATCGCTCGCAGCAGCGGGCACACCAAATCCGATAGTCCGCGAGACTATCTAACCGACGAAGCACGTAGAACGGAGTCACGACAGTGAAGATCGCAGTCCTCCCCGGAGACGGAATTGGCCCAGAGACCACCCGCGTTGCGTTGTCGGTCCTCGCCGTTGCGGGAGATGTCTACGGCTTCTCGGCCGAGGTGACGGAGCATCCGTTCGGTGGTAATGCGATCGACTCACACAACGATCCATTCCCCGCCGAGACGCGCGCTGCACTGCCGTTGGCAGATGCCGTCTTGAAGGGTGCGGTCGGTGGCCCCAAGTGGGACACGGGCGAGATTCGTCCCGAACAGGGCCTCTTGGCTCTCCGAGCCGAGCTAAAGGTCTTCGCCAACATCCGACCAATCCGCCAATGGACGAAGAAGATCGCCTCGCCCTTGCGTGACGAATTGGTCGATGGTCTCGACATGATCATCATCCGCGAGCTGACGGGTGGCCTGTACTTTGGCCCGAAGGAGCTGACGACCGAGACCGGTATGGATACGTGCCGCTATTCGGTTGACGAGGTCGAGCGCGTGGCGCGTTATGCGTTTGAGCTCGCGCGAACCCGTCGCGGCAAGGTCTGCTCGGTCGATAAGCAGAACGTTCTGTCGAGCTCGAAGCTGTGGCGCAACGTCGTCGTCGAGCGCGTGGCACCGGATTATCCGGATGTTGAGCTGTCGCACCAGCTCGTCGACTCGATGGCGATGAAGCTGATCGAGCAGCCGTTGGCGTATGACGTGATCGTCACGGAGAACATGTTCGGTGACATCCTCTCCGACCTCGCTGCAAGCGTATCGGGTGGCATTGGTCTCGCCCCGAGCTCGTCGCTTGGCTCCGCCCGACCTGGGCTCTACGAGGCCATCCACGGCTCTGCCCCGGACATTGCCGGTAAGGGCATTGCGAATCCAACCGCGATGATCCTGACCGTGGCGATGATGCTGCGCGATCTCGACCAGACCGAGGCCGCAAACGCCATCGAGGCCGCGGCGATCCATTGTCTCGAACACGGCCCCACCACTCCGGACCTTGGCGGTTCGGCAACCACTGACGAGGTCGGTGCTGCAATCGCGGCGCTGATCCAGAACCGCGAGGTGACCGCATGAGCGATTCCGCTCTCGATAAGGCACGCAAGCGCACCGGCAAAATGACCGGCGCCGAGGCGATTATCCGCTCGCTCGAAGCCGAAGATGTGACGATCTGCTGGGGCATCCCCGGCGGCGCCATCCTGCCGCTCTACGACGCGTTTATGCGCTGTGACCATTCGATCCAGCACGTCCTCGTGCGGCATGAGCAGGGTGCTGGCCACATGGCACAGGGCTATGCCCGCGCAACCGGCAAGGTCGGTGTCTGCATCGCGACCAGCGGTCCAGGCGCCACCAACCTCGTCACGCCGATCGCCGATGCATTCCTCGACTCGACCCCACTCGTCGCGATCACCGGCCAGGTGCCCACGCACCTGATTGGCACCGACGCCTTCCAAGAGGCCGACATCACGGGCATCGTGATGCCGATCGTCAAGCACTCGTTTCTGGTCCAGCGCGTCGAGGACATTCCGCGCGCGATCCACGAGGCCTTCCATATCGCCAGCACCGGCCGTCCCGGTCCTGTCCTGGTCGACATTCCGAAGGATCTGCAGCAGGCCGAGTTCGAATTCGCGTACCCCGAACAGGTTGAGCTGCCGGGCTACAGCGCCGAGTTCCCTGATGTGCCGGCCAGTATCGCCGCGGCTGCAACACTCATTGCTCAGAGTAAGCGCCCGATCATCTACGTCGGTGGCGGCGTCATTAACGCCGAGGCGTCGGAGGATTTGATCCTCTTCGCCGAGACGTTGCAGGCGCCCGTCACGACAACGTTGCTCGCGAAGGGCGCCTTCCCCGACTCGCATCCCCTGTCGGTACAGATGCCGGGCATGCACGGCTCGAAGTACGCCAACTGGGCGATCCATCGATCCGACCTGTTGATTACGATCGGTGCACGTTTCGATGACCGCGTGACCGGCAAGCTGGATGCGTTTGCACCTGGTGCAAAGGTGATCCACTTCGACATCGACCCGGCCGAGATCTCCAAGAATCGTCGCGCCGACGTGACCCTGCTCGGCGACCTCAAGCGCACGCTACCCGCGCTGCGTGAGGCGGTCGTCGAGACGAAGAACGCCGAGCGCATCGCGAACCAGCGTGATTGGCTGACCGACGTGCAGGACTGGCGTAAGGAGAACCCCTTCCGCTACATGAAGGGCGAGAAGCTCAAGCCGCAATACATCGTCGAGCAGTTCGACCGCGCTCTCAAGGGCAAGGACGCAATCTGGGTGACGGGCGTTGGTCAGCACCAGATGTGGGCCGCGCAGTTCCTCTCGATCGACGGGCCGCGCCGCTGGCTCACCTCGGGCGGTCTCGGCACGATGGGCTTCGGCGTTCCCGCCGCCATCGGTGCCCAGCAGGGCTGCCCCGACGCCTACGTCGTCAACTTCGACGGCGATGGCTGCTTCCAGATGACCTCGCAGGAACTTGCGACGGCGATCTGTTACGACGTGCCCGTGATCCACGCCGTGATGAACAACGGCTGGCTCGGCATGGTGCGTCAGTGGCAGGAGCTGTTCCACGACGAGCGCTTCTCCGAGACGAATCTGTTTGGCACGATTCCCGACTTCGTCAAGCTCGCCGAGGCCTACGGCTGTCTTGGCCTGCGGGCCGAGACCGAGGCCGAGGTCGATGCTGTAATCGAGCAGGCAATCGCCGAACGCCGCCCGACCGTGATCGATTTCCGTATCGACCATGACGAGAAGGTCTATCCAATGGTGCCTGCGGGCGCCGCCTCGCACGAGATGATCGACCAGGTTTGGGACAACGACTGGGTCGAGGAGGGCGTCTAATGGCTACACCCGGACACCACACACTGAGCGTCTTGGTCGAAAACCGGCCAGGCGTTCTGTCGCGCGTCTCTGGTCTGTTCTCGCGGCGCGGCTTCAACATTGAGAGCCTTGCCGTGGGGCCGACCGAACGTGCAGATCGCTCGGTCATCACGATCCGTGTCGATTGCACGCGTCACTCCGTCGAACAGGTCGTCAAGCAGCTCGACAAGCTGATCGACGTGATCGATGTGCTCGAGGTTGCACCCGATTCGGCTATCGAGCGCGAGCTCCTCTTGATCAAGGTCAAGGCCGATGCAGAGCACCGGCTGGAGATCATGCGAATGGCAGAGGTCTTCAATGCCCGCGTCGTCGACGCAGGCGCCACGACGCTGCTACTCGAGTGCGTTGAGCATCCTGATCGCCTCGCTGCGCTCGAGGAACTGCTGTCCCCGTACGAGATCGTCGAGGCCGTCCGCACCGGCCGCGTAGCAATGACCCGTGCCTCGATTGCGAACGAGGCCGCACGACCGAAACTGAATATCCTCGGGTAACTGGGGCCACAAAACCCCAGACCGACGTACATTTCCGCAACGGCGCTTTGCGCCGACTGACTTCAAGCGAGAGGGAAAATCCGCATGGCAACGCTCTATTACGAGTCCGATGGAGATTTCGGAGCACTCAAAGGCAAGCGCATCGTTGTTCTGGGCTACGGCTCGCAGGGCCACGCACATGCACTGAACCTGCGCGAGTCCGGCGCCGACGTAACCGTCGCCGTTCGCCCCAACTCTGAGGGTTGGGCCCGCGCCGAGAGCCACGGCTGGACACCACAGACTCCCGCTGACGCCTGCAAGGATGCCGACGTCATCGCGATGATGGTCCCCGACCACATTCAGGCCGAACTCTGGCGTTCCACGGTCAAGGACCTCGTCAAGCCAGGCGCAACGCTGCTCTTTACGCACGGCTTTTGCATTCACTTCGGCCAGATTGATGCGCCGACCGATGCCAACGTCGTAATGGTCGCCCCGAAGGGCCCTGGCCACCTCGTCCGTCGTCTCTACACCGAGGGTGCTGGCGTGCCAGCCCTGATCGCCGTGGAGAACGACGCTACGGGTGACGCCAAGCAGATCGCCATGGCCTGGGCCATCGGCATCGGCTCGGCCCGTGCCGGCGTCATCGAGACGACCTTCCGCGAAGAGACCGAGAGTGACCTCTTCGGCGAGCAGGCTGTCCTCTGCGGTGGCGCAACTGCGCTGATCGAGGCAGGCTTCGAGACGTTGGTCGAGGCGGGCTACGCCCCCGAGATCGCCTACTTCGAGGTGCTCCACGAACTCAAGTTGATCGTCGACCTGCTCTACGAAGGCGGCATGGATTGGATGCGCTATTCCATCTCCGACACCGCTGAGTACGGCGACCTGACGCGCGGTCCCCGCGTGATTGGTCCCGAGAGTCGGGCCGCGATGCGCGAGATCCTCGGCGAGATTCAGCGCGGCGAGTTTGCCCGCGAGTTTATTCTCGAGAAGCAGACGGGCGGCACCACGATGCGCATGCTTCGCATGCGCGCAGCCGAAAGCCAGCTGGAAGAGGTTGGCGCCGAGCTTCGTTCGATGATGCCATTTGTGTCCCAGGCCCGTAAGAAGGCGCAAGAGGTCTAGAAGCGACGTGACTCGGGGTACGCTGAGAGGTGTGCCCCGAGTCGCCGTTCGCTCTTCTCTGCTCCTGATTGCCTGTGCGATCGTGCTGGTCGCCTGTGGCGGCTCGCAGAGCTCTACGTCGACGCCGAGCGGTCCGACGCTCGCCCGCATCGCCGGCACGCCCGACGCCTCGACAATCGTCACGCCGAACCTGATTGTGCTCGGCGGCACAGACTTTCCTGCGGGAAAGACAGTTCGGATTCCGTTTCAGGTCGCCAAAAAGGACGGCAAACTGCTCGTGCCCGACGGTGGTACAGCTCAGCTCTACCTTGGCGCCACGGCAAGCTCGCCGGCGCTCGGACCGTACCCCGTTCGGCACCTTTCCTTGAAAGGCGAGGGAATCTCCTTCGAATCCGAAGCTGCCGACACGATCATGGTTGCTGCGGAAGTCCCGCTACCGGCTGCCGGCGCGTGGACAGCCGTTGTGACGATGAAGGTCGCTGGTACGACAGTGACTGCCTCGAATCAGTTCAGCGTCTTGCCGAAGGAGGTCACGCCCGCCGTGGGCACAGCCGCCCCGACCGCACGAACACCGACGCTCGAGGATGTTGGTGGCGACGGTACGAAAATCAGTACGGCACGCCCACTTGACCTCACACTATTGGGTGATTCGATCCCAGATCTCTTGGCCGCACACCGACCGTTTGTCGTTGCCTTCGCGACACCCCAGTTCTGTACCAGTCGCCTCTGCGGGCCCGTCGTGGACATCACCAGGAACATCCAGCGAGCGCTACGCGGGACGAAGATGGCCTTTGTTCACGCAGAGATCTACACCGATCTCAATCCCTCCAAGGGGGTCGCTCCCTGGGTACTCGCCTGGGCCCTCCCGACGGAGCCGTGGGTGTTCGTCGTCAACGCCCAGGGCATGATCACCGCCAAATTTGAGGGGTCGGTTACACCGGCCGAACTCGAAGCTGCAGCGCGCGCAGCCCTTGCGTCTTAGGCGATAACAGCCAGCACAGCCGTGGCGGCGTCCAACGGCGTGAGTCGCTGCTGCAGAACCTCGACGACCTCGGCCGCAAGGTCAGTGGCTTCACGACGACCCTCACTGGTCAACTCGGTCAGACCGGTGCGATCGCGACGCGTAATCAGGCCACGGAGTTGAAGCGCCAACGCAAGCTGCTTGGCCTGACTCGACGACGCTGCGATTCGTGCGGCAATCCGAGCGGTACTGACAGCGCCATCTTCGTCGAGCAAGATCAAGAGCAGGTAGGCCTCCATCGGACGAAGCCGATGCGTACGAGCGACGTCAAGGAGCGCCCGATCGGCGACGCGCACCGACTCGAGAAAGCCGGGAAGTGCCATCTGTGCTTGTTCTGTCGTGGGCATGAAAGTAGCTGACCTTTTTCGTCTTGAGGTTGCCGTCGTGGCAATGTATTGAACGGATCACAGAGGGTGCGCCCGTCGAATCATACACATACCGGAGCTATTTTTTCACACCTGTATCTATGCGGTTTGAGGCGAATATCCATCGCTGCCGGCGGGATATATCTGCCGGCACAGTACTGGCAACCTGATCGGTCAGTGCGGGAACGTCACCATCGTCGCCGTGAAGGCGTGAACGTGGTTCGTACCCGCGATCGGGCCGATCTCGCCCTGACAAAAGCCGCCCGCCAACGGCACGTTGAGAAGCTCCGCAATCACGGCAGCATCGTGGTGTTGCGTGTCAAACATGCGGCGTCCCCTACCGGTGCAGGCAAAGATCAATGCTGCACCCACGTCCGGGTTGGCAAGACCAATCACGCGCCGCAGGTCCGCATCGGCACCACTGCCATCCCGCACATGAAACCGAAACGTCTGCCCCACGCGCGGCTCTGCCGCAATCGCCAGTCCGCCACTCCCAGCCTCAATACCGAGTAAACCGCGCACTAAGAAGTCACCCACGTCGTAGTCGGGCCGATTCTCGTCGATCACGATCCCGGCCATCAGGCCGACGCGGGCAAGATGCAGGTCTTCGGGATCGAGCGCGCCCAAGACGGCGTGGAGCTGCTCGACGGCTGGCTTGCTTGCCAACTCCAGCACGACATTGTTCTCCGCCGCCGTCACCACGAGGTCGCCACCGATTGGACGCGCCCCCTGCGAGACGATCGTGGCCACGCCGGGCACATCGATTTGAATACCAATCGCGCCCTCCGTCAGGATGCGCTCTGCGGTAATCAGGCGCGCAGCACCGGGCGACGAGCCACCGGTAAAGCCTCCCACGAGGTTGATTCCGCGTACGTCTGCTGTGTGCAGAAAGCGATCGGTTGGCGTGGTGAACGGATCCGCAAAGATCACGACCACACCCTCTCCATCTGGCAGGTCGTTGGCATCTTCCAACTCGATCACCGCGATCTGGTCAGGCGGCAGTACACCCGCCCAGAGACTAATCGCTGCCTCCTGCTCGGTCTCCTCACCGACGCCAATCACGCCACCGGGAATCACGGCACCAGCGATCGCCGCCTCGGGAAAGCGCTCAATCACGGCGCGGCGCACCGCGTCTGCCTCGTCACGAAATGCATCCGAGGCCAGCACCACGATCAGGGTTGGCGTGGCCCCGGCAAGCGCCATTTCGACCTGATCGGCCGCACGATTGACGGCCGTCTCGGCGTCGGCATCGTGGGCGAGATGAGAGGCGTAACGAACCATGTCGCTGAAGTGTGACCGGTTGCCTACTCCTGTGTGGCCTCACCCCACTACGCTGCCACTTCAACGTCGAACGAAAGGCCTGCAGTGGCAACTCGCGCCAACATGGAGACCAGCATGGGAACCATCGTCATCGAGCTCTACGCCGATGACGCCCCTAAGACCGTAGAGAACTTCACCAAGCTCGCCGGTGAGGGATTTTATGACGGCCTGATCTTCCACCGTGTGATCCCCGACTTCATGATCCAGGGCGGCTGCCCGGACGGCACGGGCACGGGTGGCCCGGGCTACAAGTTCGAGGACGAGCAGAACTCCCATGACGTCGATCGCGGCAAGCTCGCGATGGCGAACGCTGGCCCGAACACCAACGGCTCGCAGTTCTTCATCGTGACGGCCCCCGACTGCAACTGGCTGAAGGGCAAGCACACCGTCTTTGGCAACGTCATCGAGGGTCTCGATATTGCTGACGCGATCTCCGCTGTCGACCGCGATGGTCGCGACATGCCGAGCGAGCCGATCACCATGACGGTCACGATCGTCGAGGACTAGAAGTCAGCTAGAAGGCACGGAGAACGACACGGGCGTCGCTGGCTACCAGCCGGCGACGCCCAGTACGTCCCGCGCCACCTGCGCGGGAGACTGGTCATCGACGTCGATGACAGCATCGGATCGCGCCTCCGCCCCCTCCGCGTCGTACGCGTCGAGGAACGCAAGGTGCTCCGCCAACTGAACGCCACTGTCGCGCAGGCGAATCCGCTGCTCTAGGACACCCGGATCGACTGACAGTTCGACGACGGTTGTCTCACATCCATGCAGGGCTGCGCGGACGGCTGCGATTTCGGCCGGATCGTTGAGCATGCGCGCCAAGGCGATGTGCTCGATGCCCGCCGTATGGAACGTCTGCCAGACCGCAGCGAGATTCGCAACCAGCAGGTCGTGGACGCTCGTCGTCGAGGACGGTGCGGGTGTCGCCCACGCTAACCAGTCGAGATCGACGATCGCGTTCGGCGTTCCAGCCTGATCAAGCATCGCCTCAATCTCGTGCAGCGTCGTGGTCTTGCCGGAGCCGACCGGACCAATGATCAGGAGTGCACGCGCCATACACCCAGCCTACCGATCGATCGCGAGTAACTCGCGCAGGTTTGCCTCGACTTGGGGTAGATAGCCAGGATCGGTCGCCATCAGCCCCATGTGTCCGTCGATCGACTCGATCACGCGCAACTCGCCGTGCGGCACCATTGCGATCTCGTACGCCACGTCGCGGGGCGGAAAGAACATGTCTTCGCTGATGGGCATCGCGAACACCGTGGCCGTAATGCGCCCAAGTGCAGCCTTCAGGTCGCCGTCCGTATTGCGTGCAACATCGGAACGCTGCCACTTCCACGCCATCGCGAGCAGCGAGTTGGGGTCGAGTGGCTCGTGGTAGCCCTCGGTAAATTCGCGTTGAAAGTCTTCGAGCGTGGCAAAGTCGCCCGTGCGACGCCAGTGCTCCTGCTTGAACCACTCAGTCGACCAGCCCAGCACGGCGGCAAAGCGACCGTGAAGACGCAGACCAGCGACGAC
>CANKHS010000018.1 GCA_947481755.1 Actinomycetota bacterium
GAGGCCTACGGTCTAGCGACATGACCCGCTTCGGGCAGAACTTCCTGCGCGATCCAAACCTCGCCCACGTGGCAGTCGATCGAGCAGGGGTACTGGCCACCGACGTGGTCCTCGAAGTGGGTCCCGGCAAAGGCATTCTGACGACCGTGCTGGCCCAGACGGCAGCGACGGTACAGGCCATCGAGATCGATCGCGAGCTCGAGCCCCTGCTGGCACCCGTCTTGGCGGCACACCCGAACGTTGTGCTGACGTGGGGCGATGCGATGCGGGTGCCGTTCGGCGATCTCACTCCCGCCCCCACCGCGTTCGTCGCGAACCTGCCGTACAACGTCGCCACGCCACTGGTGTTGCGCAGCATCCCCGAGCTTCCGACCATCGACCGCTGGTGCGTGATGGTCCAGCGCGAAATCGCCGACCGCATGTTCGCGCTGCCCTCGACGCCCGCCTACGGCGCTGTCAGCGTCCTGATGCGGTTGGCCTGCGAACGCACCGACCTCCACCCGGTTGGCCGCGAGGTCTTTGATCCGCCGCCCCGCGTCGACTCGGCACTGTTGGCCTTTCGTCGCCGCGCCGACTGGTCGGAGCGAGCACACGACTGGGAACGCATCGTCAATCTCGTCCACGCGGGCTTCGCACACCGCCGCAAGACGCTCGCCAATGGCATCGCGATGGCTGGGATCGCTACCCGTCCAGAGACGGAGCAGGTACTCACCGAGCTTGGCCACGACGTGCGGATTCGTGGCGAGGCGATCGAGCCCGAGGGCTGGTTGCCGCTCCTCGCTGCCTTGACGGCGGTGACGGCCACGTGACTGCCGAGCCGATGATCGTCCGAGCCTGCGCCAAGATCAACCTCGTGTTGCGCGTCGGCGGCAAGCGCCCTGACGGCTATCACGAACTCGTGACGCTGATCGCGCGCGTCAGTCTCGCCGATGTTCTCTTGATCGACACGGCCGCCCACACGACGGTGACGTGCCCGGGGCTACCCGGGGGCGACACGCTGGTCACGCGCGCGCTCGAGCTGCTGTGTGAGGCCGCAGGCTACGACGAGGGCTTCACCGTCCACATCGATAAGCGCATTCCGCACGGCGCCGGCCTTGGCGGCGGCTCTGCCGACGCGGCCGCGGCACTGCGGTTCGCCAACGACCTCCTACCGTCGCCGCTGATCCCAAGCGAACTGACACGCATCGCCGGCCTGATCGGGTCGGACGTTCCCGCGCTGCTCCACGACGAGGCCACCTTGGCGTGTGGCCGTGGCGAACACGTTGAGGTACTGGGCGAACTCCCCCGCGCCTACCTCGTGCTGGCTCATCCCGGCCGGCCGCTTGCCACCCGTGACGTCTACGCCGCCTATCGCCCAGTCGACCGCCCACTGCCCACTACCGTCCAGCTGCCCACCACACTCGACGAGCTCGTGGCCATCGTCGAGAACGACCTCGCTGTGCCGGCCGAGCAGCTCGAACCGGCCTGTGCGGCCCTGCGCGAGGAGCTGATCGTGGCCGGTGCGTTAGCGGCAAACGTGTCGGGTTCCGGCTCCGTTGTTTTCGGGATCTTCGCCACTGAGCAGGAGGCGGAGGTAGCCAGCGCGAATCTAATCCACGCAAAATGGAAAGTGACGAGTACTCTGGGGATCCGGTGAAGCGGATCGAAGTAGACCCCTCCGACGTTCGCGTCGTGCAAGCAGAGACGCGGTCCTACACGTCGTCACAGCCCACGGGTGGCGAGCCGCGCCCATTCCTTCGTCGCCATCGAGCCAAGTTCGCACTCGCATTCGCGATCATCGAGATCTTCGCGCTTGGGTTTGGAGCTGGCAATCTTCTCCACCAGTGGCTCCTGCTCCTCGCCATTGCCTTCGGGGCCGTGTTTCTCCAAGTCGTGATCGCGCGCTACCTGCCGTACAACCTGCGTCAGGTCACCTGGATCTTCGCTCTCACCCAAGCGTTCGTGGCGCTGTTCCCGATCTTCTTCGGTGTCGGTGTCGTGATCATCGTGATCCTGCTCATCTTCGGGCTACTGGCAGGCATCGCCCTCATCCTCGGCGATCGACGCTAAGCCGATGCGTCGCTTGCTTGCCTTCACACTGGTGGCCTTCGCCTGCATGGGTTCGACCGCACTGGCCGGCGACCTGACGGGTAAGACCGTCGTGATTGATCCGGGACATAACGGTGGCAACACCAGTCACCACGAAATTACGGGCAAACAGGTCTGGGCCGGGACGCTCTGGAAAGATTGCGACGCGGATGGGGCCTCAACCGATGGTGGGTATAGCGAGGCGCAACACAACTGGGATGTTGCAGTGCTCGTACGCTCGTTGCTCCAAGCCCAAGGAGCACGTGTCGTCCTGACACGTCAATCGAACGCTGGCGCTGGGCCGTGTATCACCCGCCGGGCCGCGATCGGTAACCAGCAGCGCGCCGATGCCGCCGTTTCGATCCACGCCGACGGCAACCTCAATACGAGCGATACGGGTTTCCACGTAATTCTCCCAGCCGATGCCGGGCAGTCCCAGCGCATGCTGCGTCGCTCAGAGCAACTTGGCATCGCTATTCGCAACGCCCTTCGTGATCAAGGCCCGACCTCGATCTCCAACTACATTGGGAGCAATGGTCTGATCACCCGCAGCGACCTCGGTGGCCTCAACCTCTCGAAGGTGCCAAAGGTCTTCACCGAGATCGGCAACATGCATGCCCCTCACGATGCTGCTGCGATGACGTCGTCGGCCGGGCGTCAACTCGAGGCCTCGGCAATCGCTGCTGGCATCACGAACTTCCTGACTTCGCGTCGCGGCTAGCGCGTCACCCGTCGGTTCCACTGTTGGGTAGACACGTCCGTCGCGCTTGACCGCGTCCACTCCCGTCGCTAACTTACAACAAAGGTTGCAAGTTAAGGACGTGCGTTGTGCTGAAGAACTCGATGCCCCGCTACGAACCACTCTCGGAGGACGCGCTCGCCACGATCCATGCCGGCTGGGAGCGCCTCGGCCAAGAGGTTGGTGTCCAGTTCGATAACGAGCATGCGCTGCAACTCTTTCGCGACGCGGGCCAGACGGTCGACGGCGATACCGTCCGTTTTGATCCCGACTTTCTGCTCGCACAGGCCGCACTCGCACCAGCGACGTTCTCGATGCGCGCCCGCAACTCCGAGCGCGACCTCACCATCGGCGGAGACTCGATGATCTTCTGTGCAGCACAGGGTCCCCCGTTCGTGCGAATTGGTGACGAGCGACGCGAGGGCACCTACGACGATTTCAACAACCTACTCCGCCTTGTCCAGATGACGGACACGCTCGACACTCCGGGCCGCAACGTGCTCGAACCGAATGACCTACCACTCGATTCGCGCCATCTGATGCGCGCACTCTCGGCGATCCGACTGACCGACCGGGTCTGGGCCGGGGAGCCCTCGAGTGGTGAAGCTGCGGCCGATTGTCTCGCGATGGCCGAACTCGTCTTTGGCAGCGAGGCGATGCATGGCAACGACCCCGTGTTGTTTGCCAACTGCAACGTCAACTCGCCACTCCGGTTCGACGCGCGGATGCTCGACGGCATCGTCAACTACGGCGCAGCCGGCCAGGCGATCATCATCACGCCGTTTCTCCTGATGGGCGCGATGGCACCCGTCTCGGTGCCGGCCGCCTTGGTCCAGCAGACGCTCGAGAGTCTGGCGGGCATTGCGCTCGTGCAGTTGATCCGGCCCGGGACGCCCTGCGTGATGGGGTCGTTTCTCTCGAGCACCGATATGAAGACCGGCTCCCCCGCCTTTGGCGGCCCCGAATCAGCTTTCGGCCTCTACGCGTCGGGCCAGCTCGCCCGCGACCTCAACCTGCCCTGGCGCTCGGGTGGCGGCACGCTCACCTCGAGCCCGCTACCGGATTATCAGGCGGGCTACGAGGCCATGAATACCCTGCTGTCGGCCTTTCTCGCGGGCGCCAACGTCTGCTGGCAATCGGCCGGCTGGCTCGAAGGTGGCCTCGTTACGAGTTTCGAGAAGTTCATCGCCGACACCGAGATCCTCGACCTGCTCCACCACCAGTTCCGACCCGTCGAGATCACGCCCGAGAGTCTCGCCTTTGACGCCCACGTTGAGGTTGGCCATGGCGGCCACTTCTTCGGCGCGGCGCACACGCTCGAGCGTTTCCGTGACTGCTTCTGGCGCCCCACGATCGCCTCGACCGAAAACAACGCTCGTTGGCTCAAGAACGGCAGCATGGACCACGCCCAGCGCTCCTCCAACCGCTGGCAGGAGGTGCTCGCCGAGTACGAGCAGCCACCGCTGCCCGATGGTGTCGAGGAGTCCCTGATCGAATTTGTCGCCAAGCGCACGGCCGAACTTGGTGACGACGTACCACTGCCGGGGCGCTCGTGAACCCGGGCACCGCAGCACTCAGCCGCGGCCTCGACGTGCTGGTCGCCCTCGCCGAGCCCGAGGCTGCACGCGATGGTCTCGGTGTCGCACGACTGACCGAACTGATCGGCGCCGACAAGAGCCAGCTCTCCCGGACGCTCGCGACACTGGATGAACAGGGGTTTGTGACGCGCGATCCGGACACCCTCACCTACCGCCTCGGCTGGCGATTGTTCAGCCTTGCGGCCCGCTCTGGCGATGCTCCGCTGATTGCATCCGCCCGACCTGTACTCCTCGCACTCGTCGCCGAGTTTGGCGAAAGCGCACACCTGTCGGTACGTCTCGGTGACCAGGTACTGACGCTTGCGACTGAGTCCCCAATCTCAGCGATCCACGCTCCCGGTCGCGTTGGTGGACTGACACCACTCGCCACGACCTCGGCTGGTCGCGCGCTCGTCGTCGACCTTGCCGACGACGAGTTTGAGCGACTCGGTCTTGAAGGCCACGCGGCGGCGATCAGGCGTGCTCGCATAGATGGCTACGCGATCGTGCGCGAGGAGTTTGAGGCTGGCCTCGTCTCGGTCGCAGCCCCCATCCGCGGCGCCAACGACGCGGTGATTGGTGCGATCAACGTCTCGGCACCGAGCTTTCGCTTTGACGACCGCCTCGAGGAGGCGGCACCAATCCTCGTCGAGGCCGCTGCCGCAATCGGCCTAACCCTCGGTTCGCCGCAACTCGCCTGAGGCTGCCCCGCTACGCTCTGGGCTTGCTCTGGGGCGTGGCCAAGTGGCAAGGCAGCGGGTTTTGGTCCCGCGATCGCAGGTTCGAATCCTGCCGCCCCAGCCTTCGGCCCTGACGAGAAACCCGCCGTGCGCGGTAGGGTGTCGACAGTGGCTTCCCCCGCCCAGATCTCCCGTCGCCCTGGCTTGACGCTGGGCATCCTCGCCGTGGCCGCGGTTTCGTACGTCCTCCAGCAGACGCTGGTCGTACCGGCACTGCCGACGATCGAACGCGACCTGCACACGACGAATACGTGGGGCACCTGGGTCTTTACCGGGTTCCTCCTAACCAGCGCGATTGCCTCCCCGCTGCTCGGCAAGCTCGGTGACATGCACGGCAAGAAGCGCCTGCTGATGATCGCCATGGCGATCTTTATCGTCGGCACGATCGCCGCGGCGTTATCAACATCGATCGCAATGCTGATCGTGGCGCGTGCACTGCAGGGTGCGGCTGGCGCAATCTTCCCGCTGGCGTTCGGCATCATTCGCGACGAGTTCCCTCCCGAGAAGGTGGGCACGGGACTCGGCACGCTCTCGGCCACCTTCGGTGTCGGCGGCGGCGTTGGACTCGTCCTCAGCGGCGTGATTCTGCAGCACCTCCACTGGAGTTGGCTCTTCTGGGTCGGTGCGTTTCCGATTCTGATCGCCCTCGTGCTCGTCTGGCGGATCATCCCCGAGTCGCCCATCCGCCAACCAGCGAGACTCGACTGGCAGGGAGCAATCCTCCTCTCCGTTGGCCTGGCCGCCTTCCTCGTGGCGCTCAGCGAGGGCGAAGCGTGGGGCTGGTTGAGTCCGGCGACACTGGGTGTCTTCGTCACGTCGATTGTCGCCTTCGTCGTCTGGGTGCTGGTCGAGTTGCGAATCGCCGAGCCGTTGATCGATATCGCCCTGATGCGCAACCGCTCAGTCCTGTGGACCAACGTTGCCGCACTGATTGCTGGCTTCGCGATGTTTGGCACCTTCCTCCTCGTGCCATCCTTCGTCCAAATGGGTGCGGGGATGCCAGCATCGATGGCCGCGCTGGTCGACTATGGCTTCCACGCCAGCGTGATTCAAGCCGGTCTGTATCTAATCCCGGCGTCGCTGATGATCATGTTGGTCGGGCCATTTGTCGGTCGCCTCGAGCCGCACATCGGAGCTCGACTGATCGTGATGGCCGGCATGATCGTGCTGGGACTCGGTGGCCTCACCCTGGCGCTTGCTCACACGGAAAGCTGGCAGATCGTCGTCGCGATGACGCTCGTCGGTGCTGGTGTCGGCCTCGTCTACGCCATGCTCGCGAAGCTCATCATCGACGCGGTCGAGCCCGGTGTCACCGGGGTTGCGATGGGCATGAACACGGTGATGCGAACCGTCGGTGGAGTGATTGGCGGCCAGGTTGGCGCCGCCGTCATCAGCATCTATGCGATCCCAGGTACGAACGGGTTGATCCCGGCCGAACGTGGCTTCACCACCGTCTTTCTGATCGCCGGCGTGACGGCCATCGTCGGTGCCTTCTGTTGTCTCTTGATTCCGAAGGCGAAGCCACACCACACGCTCTATACAACCAAGTCGTAATCGCGCGAAGCGTTAGCGCCGAGTGAAGTCTTGGCCGTACTCAGCGCCATCGGCCCCGGGAAACACGCCTTCGGCGAGAAAGCGCCGATGACAGCGATCGAGTGCCTCACGGTCGATCTCGATACCTAAGCCTGGACCGGTTGGGACCGGGACGACGCCGTTGCGTGGAACGTGGGGCCCACCAGCAATGACGTCGTCGCCGTACCAGCGAAACAGGGTCTGGCTCGCGTCGTCAATATGCGCGACAGCTGCTGTCACATGGAGGTAGGCAGTGCTTGCGACGCCCGTCTCGCCCGAGTGAAAGCGAAAGCCAATGCCGGCCTCTCGACAGGCCTGGACGTATTCGACCGTGCGACGAACACCACCCAGCTCATTGAGGTTCGTGACGATCACGTTCGGGACCCCGAGCGCCTTGGCGAGTGGCAGATTTGCCACGTGGGACGAGAACGGACGATCGGTCACGTCGCGAATCGCGGCGAGGTCTTCAAACCCCTCGACCGGTTCCTCCCACTGGTCAATGCCGTACTCCTCAAAACGGGGAATGTGGTCGCGGGCGGTCTCCACCAGCCAGCCACCATTGCAATCGAGCCGCAGCGGGCGGTCGCCAATGGCAGCACGGATCTCGCGCACCATCACGAGCTCGTCCTCCACGTCAACGGTGCCAACCTTGCCTTCGAAGATGGTTCCGTTGAATTCTTCGAGGAGCCGAGCACACTCACGCGCGACCTCCAACGGGGTCGACTCTCCGGGATGGTTGGGGCCAGGGAAGCGATAGGAGAAATACTCCGTCAACGGAATCTCGGTCCGGACCGCACCACCGAGTAATTCATAGAGCGGCTTGCCTTCCGCCTGTCCGCGAATGTCCCAGAGCGCCAACTCAATCGCTGCGAACGACCGCTTTGCTCCCACGACGTCTGCCCAGGGCGAGTAGGCGTACCCCGGCACGACTGCGCGTTCAATCGTGTCGAGGTCGAGCGGGTCCATCCCGATTAGCCGTGGTGCGAGCGCATTGATCGCCCCACTGCGGTCGCCATCAGCGGCCTCGCCCCACCCAACGAGACCATCGTCGGTCGTAACCTCGACGAGCGTCTTGGTCAGACTCGCAATCGAGCCGTAACTAAAACGGTAGGGCGCAACGAACGGAATGTTGACGGGGATGGCGCGGATGGTCGCGATCTGCATGCCCGCAGTGTGACAAACGCCACCGAAATCGAGGTATTTGGACTAAATACCTAGGTTGTCCCTAGATAAATCTTCGCGTATGGTTGCGGGGTGGCTGCCATTCCTCGTCTCACATCCCGCCTCAGGATCGCTGTCACGGCGCCAGCCACCGTATGGTTGCGGGGTGCCGCGCAATCGCATACTTGGAATCGTCTTTCTGGTGGCGGCGATCGTCCTCGTCATCTGGACCTGGCGACACTAGCCCGACTACGCCTGATCCCGCTCGTCGGATTCGTCGTCGCCGCACTCGCTGTCCCGGTGACGGCGAGCGCAACAACGATCTACGCGGCCTCATCGCTCTCGAAGGTCGTGCCGTCGATCGCGCCGGGCAACACGTACAGCTTCGCAGGCTCCGACACGCTCGCGTTCCAGATCGAAAACGGTGCACCAGCCGATGTCTTTTTGTCTGCAGCACCACTCTATGCCGAGCGCTTGCACAGCAAGGGCCTCTGCTCAACGCCGGTCGTCTTTGCGCTCAACACATTGACGTTCGTTACGCCGGCCTCAAACCCCGCTGGCATCACCCGCGTGCAACAACTCGATCGTCCCGGCGGCTACCGGCTTGCAGTCGGCGGTAAGCACGTCCCCCTCGGGATCTACACGCGGACTCTGCTCGGCAAACTCGGCCTTGGGCGAGCACTCACCAAAAACACGGTTAGTAGTTATCAGAAGGCTTCGGATGTCACGAGCGTGATCGCCCTTGGCTCTGCCGATGCGGGCGTTGTCTATACGACCGACTGGTACGCCAACACGACGAAATTGCTGGCGATTCCCGTGCCAGCGAGTGCGCAACCACTCATCCGCTACGAGGCCTGCGTCGTCATGCGGCCGGGTAGCGATACGACCGCTGCCAACGCCGTGATCGCACGTCTCAGCAGCCTGGCCGGCCGACAGGCGCTGTTTAACGCCCACTTTGGCCTACCACCCAAGACATGACGTTCCGCACAGGACTCTTTCTCGGCGGGCTTGTAGTAACACTCGTCCTCACGTTCCTCTTTCTCCTGACGCCAATCGCGGCGCTGCTCCTCCAGGTGCCGCCACGCGACCTCCCCGGCCTGCTCCGAGATACCGCCGTCAGCTCGGCGCTGATTGTCTCGCTGAAGACCAACCTGATTGCGAACGTCTTGTTCCTCAGCATTGGCACTCCTGCGGCGTACCTGATCGCGCTCGGACGCTTCCGGGGCCGCCCAGTCTTGCTGACATTGATCGAACTCCCTCTCGTGCTACCCCCGGCCGTCGCCGGCATCGCGCTCCTGACCGCCTTCGGTGCCTTTGGACTATTTGGCTCGACACTCGCCGGCCTGGGCATCGTGTTGCCGTTCACGCAGGCCGCCGTCGTGGTCGCCGTCACCTTCGTCGCCGCGCCGTTCTACCTACGTGCCGCCATCTCCGCATTCGCGGCACTCGACCGCACCCAGCTCGATGCCGCCCGAGACCTCGGCGCATCGGAGGCCATGGTCTTTCGCCGGATCGCACTGCCACTGGCGGCCGATGCGCTGCGGGCCGGCTGGGCGATGGCCTTTGCCCGCGGTATCGGCGAGTTCGGCGCGACCCTCTTGTTTGCGGGTAGCGTCGCGCGCCTCACCGAGACACTGCCACTCGCGGTCTATGCCCAACTCGACGTCAACCTCGACTCGGCCGTAGCTGTCGGGCTGTTGCTGCTCGCCATCAGCGGAGGCGTCCTACTGGTTGCCAAGTTGCCACCGCTCTGGAGTTCTGCCGCACCGTCATCGACCGCTGGTGGCTGGTAGCCTCGCTCCATGGGAGAGCAGATTCGCATTGGCTCGGCAGCCAGCATCCTTGGCGTCAGCGTCGACACGCTGCGGCGCTGGGAGAAGGATGGCCGCGTGACGTTCTCGCGTTCGACGGGCGGCCAACGCACGCTCGATGTTGATAGCCTGCGCGACCTTTTGCGAGAGCGAGCGCCACAGACGGGCGTCTCGGCCCGTAACCAGCTCGAAGGTACGGTCGTGGCGGTTGAGAAGGATGGTCTGATGGCCAAGATCGAGCTGTCCTGCGGGCCCTATCGGATGGTCTCGATCATCACACGAGAGGCCGCCGAGGAGCTCGACCTCAAGCCAGGCGACACAGCCACGGCAGTCGTCAAATCCACCTCGGTCGAGATTCGTCGCTAAACGAGGGCTACGGGTTCCCCACCTCGGGCGCGAGACTGGTGGTAGAAATCGCCATTGTCGGACGCGAGAGACGCGGTACGCTCCGCGCCATGACTGACCGAATTGTCGCGGCCGCGCAAGGTCTCCTTGCTGCCCGCCAAGAGAACCGCATTGCCCTCCTTGACGCGGAGATCGCACCGCGCGACCTGACGGAGGCCTACGCCGTCCATCTCGAACTGCTCGACCTACTCAGCGCCAATGGTGGCGGCCCGCGCATCGGCTGGAAGGTCGGCTTTACCAACGACGCTGCCCAGGCGCGGATGGGTGCGAAAGAGCCTGTCTTGGCAGGACTCCTCGGACAGCATTCGTATGTTGGCGAGGCCGAGCTGGCGAGCCCCGGCGGCAAGGGACTTGGCGTTGAGGCAGAGCTGGCCGTGCGACTCCGCTCGCCGCTGTCGGGCCCGGTCTCGCGACAGGAGGCGGCCGCAGCGATTGAGGCCGTTGCGATCGCAATCGAAATCGTGCAAAAGCGCGGTGGCCCCGACGAAATTGGGCTGCCCACACTGGTTGCCGATGGCACGCTGCAGTACGGCAGTATCTTCGGACCGTGGAACACGACGATGGATCCGATGACGATCAAGGAGTGCGACGTCAAGCTCCAGGTCGATGGTCAGACTGACGGCTTTATGGGCGCCACCGAGGTGCTCGGCGATCCACTCAACGCGTTGACCTGGCTGTCCGCCGCCAGCGAACGCAATGGCATCGAGCTGCAGGCCGGCGACGTGATCCTGCTCGGCGCGATCATCCCCGCCCAACATCTTGAGCCGGGCCAGATGGCCGAGGTCGCGAGCGATGGGCTCGGCGACGTTCGCCTCTGGGTCGACTGACCTACGGCAGCAGCGTCGGTACGGCCCCGGCCGCCCAGGCGCGCGCAAGATTGCGCTCGACCCAGTCGCCCTGCTGTTCCGCAAAGGCCGTAAACGGTTCGTCCCAGGCGGTCGCCGACAGACGACAGGCATCGGCGAGCGACAGCACACCCGTGTGGCCCTGCATCGTCACGAGCCCTGTCAAAGCACGCCACGCTCCCATCGGCTGCCGCTCGACGAGATGCCGTAGCGGACGCGAACCGCGACCACCAAGGATGGCGGCGTGCGTGATGCCAAGCTGGTTACGCGAGAGTCCGAGTGCGGCGGCCTGGGCACGCTCTGCCATTCGTGCCTCAACGAGTACGAGTGCACCCTCAGGCGCGAGCGCAGCGGCGATCTGGTCGATCCCCTCCATCGTCTCGTCGTCGCCAGCACGAAACTGCTCCAGCAGACCCGACAGCACGAGCACGACCGCAAAGGTCTCTCCCGTCGCGACGAGATCGGCATACGCACCAGAGCGCAATTCGAGATTGACAGCACCCGTCTCGGGTAGCCGCGCGCGACCCGCGCTAATCGCACCCTCGGCGAGATCGAGACCAACGAATTGACGGTCGGGGTGTCGCGACGATAGCCAGGCCTCGAGGTAGCCCGCATTGCAGCCACACGACAGAACCGGGCCGGGCGGCAATTCGCGGAGCAAGGCATCGGCCCAGACCCCAAGCGTCAATACCTCAACCCAGACACGGGCCAGGTCGACGGCAATCAAATCGCGCCAGCCACCCTCGGCAAGGGCTGCGGCAACCGCGCCTTCACCCTCCGGAATCGGTCGGTCGTAGCGACGACGGATTGCCTCGCGCCATACGGGATCTTCGCCGCCACTCTCGGCCTCGCGCTCAAAGCGCAGACGATCGCCACGCAACGCGCGCAGCAGGACAGGGTCGAGGTCCGACTCCGCTGCGAGTGGCCGGGCACCCCACACCGTGCCGAGATACTCCGCAAACGCGTCGACAGCACCAGGATCGATCTGGGGGGTCTTCATCGACGGCGCTCGGCAATCTCGCGCCGGGCCGCAGCCAGTCGTGCCGCGAGAGCAGGATCCGTCTGTGATCGCTCGACAATCGCAGCGGCAAGCCGCACGGCGGCCTCAGCCGGTGGCTCGGTCCCCGTCAGTGCCACCTCGGCGGCACCGGCCAACGAGCCGGCACCCGAGGCCGCGAGCAACGCCTCGACGCGAGGACTCAGCCGTGGCGGTACTCGATCGCCTTGCGGGCGAGGGCGGCGCGGCTCAACGGCACCCCGTTCGCGCAGGATGCGGCTGATCTGCACCTGCACGCTGCCAACCGACGCCAACCCGTTCTGCGCAGCGAACTCGTGGGCAAACTCGCTCCATGGCCGCGTGTCAGTCTCTGGGCGCGCGTCGATCGCGGTGCGCAGGAGCGCGGCCGTCGACGTTCGCTTTTTCGAAACACCACTCATCCGCGAACTATCCCACGCGAGGGTTGAACCGTGTCGCGCAACGCGCTGTTTAGACGGCGCGTGGCGTCGGCAAGAGCAGACGTTCGGCGACGGTGATTACGCGCTGACGCACCTCAGCGCCGCTGACGTCGCTGTCCATCGCGAAGACCTGCAACGCCATCCCGTCGAGCACCCCAGAGAGTACGTCGGCAATATCTTCGGGCGAGAGCGCAGGCGCAAACTCACCGAGCTGCTCACCCTCACGAATCGTCTCGGCGATCTGTTCGCGCCAGCGCAGCATCGACCGATACGTCGTGCCACGGAGCTCGCGATCCTTGAGCGCGGCGCCCGCAAAATCGAGCCACATGCGCCAGGAGTCGTGGCGCTCCCCGATGCGAATGCTGGTGAAGGTCAGAAGCCCCTCAAGCCGAGACCAGGGAGTGCCCTCCCCCTGTTTGAGGATCTTGACCTGCTGGTCGATATCTTCGATCCACTGCACGAGTGCCTCGGACAACATGCGGCTGCGCGTGCCGAAGTGATGCTGCAGGGTGCCGACGGCAACGCCGGCCTCTTCGGCCACATCTTGGAAGCGCGTACCGGCGTAGCCACGCCGTGCAATCACGCGTGTCGTCGCCGCCAGAAGCTCGACGCGGCGCTCGGCCGACACCTCACTAACCAGCTGAGCGTGCGTAAGACGCGAGTTCGGCATGTGGGTAGCGTCGGGGGATTTCCCTGCAAAGTCAAACAATTTACGGCAATCCAACACAGTGTGGAACTTTTTTTGTGTCCCCACTTGCTTGCATTCCGCGCGATCGCGGTCACAATACGACGGTACGGGAGAGAGGGAGAGAACCGTGGACGGACATATCGTGCTCGACGCAGTTACGAAGGCGTTCGGAGAAAACGTCGTCGTAAACAACATCGATCTCAGCATTGGCGAGGGTGAGTTCTTCTCGATGCTCGGTCCGTCCGGCTGCGGCAAAACAACCACGCTGCGCATGATCGCCGGCTTCGAGGTGCCGACCGAAGGGTCGATCATCTTGACCGGCACCGACGTGACGCGCGTCCCGCCAGCCAAGCGAAACGTCAACATGGTCTTCCAGGCCTACGCACTCTTTCCCCACATGACGGTGCAAGAGAACGTCGAGTTTGGGTTGCGCATCAAGCGCGTCAAGCGTGACGAAGTGCGTGCGCGTACCGCAGAGGCAATCGAGTCCGTGCAGCTTGAGGGCTTCGAAGCCCGCAAGCCCGCCCAGCTCTCTGGTGGCCAGCAGCAGCGCGTCGCCTTGGCCCGTGCACTCGTCAATCGTCCCGCCGCACTTCTCCTCGACGAGCCGCTCGGCGCGCTCGACATGAAGCTCCGCAAGGAGATGCAGCACGAGCTCAAGGCGATCCAGGTCCGCACCGGCACGACGTTCGTTTACGTGACGCACGACCAGGAAGAGGCCCTGACGATGTCCGACCGCATTGCGGTCATGAACAACGGCATCGTCGAGCAGTGCGCCGGACCGCGCGAGATTTACGAGCACCCGAGCACGGCCTTCGTCGCGGGCTTCATCGGCACCTCGAACATCGTCAACCTGCGCGTCGACCGCTCGGTCGACGGCAACGCCGTGATGGACGTCTCGGAGGGCAACCGCATCGTTGCCAAGTCGGACGCCAAGACCGGCGAGACCCTGCAGGTGACCGTCCGACCCGAGAAGATCCACCTTCGTTCGGATGGCCTCGGCGACGATGCCTCGATGGTCGGCGGTCGCATCTCGGACGTCGTCTATCTCGGCTCGATGACCCAAATTATGGTCGACCTCGCCACAGGCGATTCGCTGACCGTCCATCGCCTCAACGACGAGGCGACAGCGACGGAAGCCAAGGTCGGCGACACGGTCACCCTGCATTGGGCGGCCGCAAACAGCTTCGTGATCAAGGGCGTGCCCACGATCGCGGATAGAGGGGGAGACTCGGCGCTTGACGCGTCGGACAACCACAACGGGAGGCACAACACATGAACGAGAATATGACTCGTAAGGGCTTCGTTGCCCTGACGGGCGCAACCAGCTTGGC
>CANKHS010000019.1 GCA_947481755.1 Actinomycetota bacterium
GTCAGGGCGGGACGCAGACGCCGAGTACGACGCAGTACGGCGGGTATGGTGGTTCGCAGACGGCGGGTGGTTTGGGTGGTGTGTGGCCGTCGTACTCCACTGGCTCGACGGGCGCACAGCCGGCGGGCGGTGCGGGTGTCAGCACGCTGAACAGCGGCGGCGGTGGTGGCGGTTACTGGGGTGGCGGCGGCGGCTCGCATAACGGCGCTGGCGGCGGCTCGTCCTACACGGCATCGAACATCGCCAACGTCACGCACACGCAGGGCTACTCGACGGCGGTCATCAGCCCGACGGGCAACGGCAAGCTCACGCTGACCTGGCAGATCGATACCACGGCACCGACCGTCACGGGCATCACCTCGTCTGCGGTCGACGGCACGTACCTACTCGGTGCGGTCATCCCGGTCAAGGTGCAGTTCTCCGAGGGCGTGGTCGTCACCGGCACGCCGACACTGCAGGTCAATGCCGGTTCGGTTGCCTCGCCGCGGCTCGTGACGCTCACGTACGTCAGTGGCTCGGGCGGCTCGGACCTCACGTTCACCTACACCGTCGGGACGGGCGACAACACGGCTGCGCTCGACATCGCGAGCACGACGGCGCTGGCGCTGGCCGGCGGCACGATCAGGGACGGCGCGGCCAACAGCGCAGTGCTCACGCTGCCCGCGCCGGGCGCCGCCGGCTCGCTCGCCGCCAACCGCACGCTTCGCATCGACGCCGTCGCTCCGAATGTGCCGGCCAACGCGGCCATCCGCGGCGCCGGTAACGCCGCCACGCTGTCGTGGACGGCCAGCGGCGACCCGGACATCGCCTCCTACCGCATCTACAAGGGCACGGCCGCGAACCCGACTACGCAGTACGCCTCGGTGCCGCACCCGGGCACGACGTATACCGATCGCCCGTTGCCGCGCGGCATCACGCTCTGCTACCGCATCAAGGCGATCGACACCGCGGGCAACGAGAGCGCCTACTCCTCCGACCTCTGTTACACCGTGCCCAACGGCGGCCCGAGCGAACCGACCGTCGTCGCCGCGGCTACGTCGTCGACGAAGAAGCCGCTCATCACGGGCACGTCCGATCCGGGCACGACGGTCGCCATCTACGACGGTGCCTCGCTGCTCCAGGCCGGCATCACCGTGGACGGCAATGGCAATTGGTCGTGGCGTCCGTCCACCGATCTCACCACCGGCTTCCACGAGTACAGCGCGGTCGCCACGGAGATCTCGACGAGCATCGGCAGCTCGCAGTCGCCCGGTGTTGTGCAGGAGATCATCAGCGGTGACGTCACTCCGCCGACTCTCACGAGCATCACGACCACGACGCCGACCGGCACCTACCGCGCCGGCACGGTGATCCCGCTGGCCGTCAAGTTCAGCGAGGCGATGGATGTTGACACAACCCGTGGCACGCCAAGCATCGCGCTCAACCTCGGTGGTACCACCGTCTACGCGCCGTACACCTCGGGCCTCAGCACCGACACGCTGGTCTTCAACTACACCGTCGTCTCGCCGAACACAACGAGCGCGCTCGACTACGCCTCGACGACAGCACTGCAGCTGAACGGCGGCGCGATCACCGACCTCGCGGGCAACGCTGCTGTCAGCCTCGCGCTGCCGGCGCCGGGCGCGGCCGGCTCGATTGCCGGTACGAAGACGATCGCGATCGACACGACCGCGCCGACGGTCTCGACCTTCACCTGCCCGACCAGCACGCGCACCGCCAGCATCAGCTGCTCGTTGCTCCTCAGCGAGTCGGTCTCGGGTGTGACCGCCTCCGCCTTCACGGTCGGCGGTACCTCGACGGGCTGGACGGTCGACGCGGTCAGCGGCGCCGGCGCCGGGCCGTACACCGTCACCCTAAGCGCTCCGACGGCGGTCGACGGGACGCTCACCCTGCAGCTCGACGGCAGCCTCGTGGCGGACCTCGCGGGCAACGTCGTGAGCGGTACGCCGACGCCGACCACCGGCGCGGTCGCGGTCGACGGTACGGCGCCGACGGTCACCTCGTTCACCGGCCCATCGACCCCAACGAACGGGACCAGTAAGGCCTGGACGCTGACGCTGTCTGAGGCCGTATCGGGTCTGACGGCGGCGGACTTCAGCGTCGGTGGCACCGCCACGGGCTGGACCGTCGCGAGCGTCAGCGGCAGTGGCCCGTACACCGTCACGCTGACGGGCACCTCGCCCGCCGACGGCACCCTCTATCCGATCCTCGCCGCGGGCGGCGTGGCCGATGCCGTCGGCAACACGGCACCGGCTGCGGCGACGAACGGCGCCACGATCACGCTTGATAACACTGCGCCGACCGCCACCGCCTTCACGGCCACGTCTCCGACCAAGTCGACGACGATCACGTACTCGCTCACGCTCAGCGAGGCGGTCACGGGCCTGACGACGAGCAGTTTCGCCGTCGGTGGCACGGCCACTGGCTGGAGCGTCACGGGGCTGTCCGGCACAGGCACCGGGCCGTACACCGTGACGGTCTCGGGTGCCTTGACGACCGCCGGCACGGTGCTGCTGTCGATCACCGGCGGCGCACTGGCCGATGCAGCAGCCAATGCGAACGCGACGATCTCGGCGAATGCCGTCACGGTCGACCGCACGGCGCCGACCGTCACCCTGGTGCCCGCGGTCACGCTGACGAACGGCACGAGCATCGCCTACACCGCGACGTTCAGCGAGGCCGTCACGGGCCTGAGCGCCGGTAAGCTCGCGTTCAGCGGCACCTCCACCGGCTGGGCCATTGGCTCCGTCACCGGCTCGGGCACGACGTACACGATCAACGCCGTCGGCCCGGCATCGCCCGACGGTACGGTCATCCTCACGCTCGCCCAAAATGCCGTGGTCGACACCGCCGCCAATGCCGGCCCGGCAGCCGCAACGGCGGCAACGACGGTGACCGTCGATCGCAGTGCGCCGACGGTGTCCTCGTTCGCACCGACGACCGCGACGCCGACGAACGCCACGAGCCTGTCGTACAGCCTCACCTTCTCCGGAGCGGCCACCGGTCTGACTGCCGCCGACTTCGCGCTGACGGGCACCTCGACGGGCTGGACGGTCGGCACGCCCACGGGCTCCGGAGCGGGCCCGTACACGATCCCCGTCACGGCCTCGAGCCCGACCAACGGCACCGTCATCCTGACGCTGGCAGCCGATGCCGTCGTCGATGCTGCGACCAACACGGGTCCCGCCACGGCTCAAGTCGCCTCGACGATCACGATCGACCGCACCGCGCCGACCGTTACCGCCTTTGCCCCGGGCACGACGTCGCCGAGTAACAGCGGCACGGCCACGTTCTCCGTCACCTTCAGCAAGGCCGTCACAGGCATTACGACGAGCGACTTCTCGGTCCTGACCGCGACGGGCTGGACCGTCGCATCGGTCGCCGGCACCGGTGCCGGCCCGTACGTCGTAACGCTCACCAACGGCACGCCGACCGACACCACGCTCGGACTGCGCCTCGCCGCCGGCGCCGGTGCCGACAGCGCGGGCAACACCGTGCCGGCTGCCAACGCCGACGCGTCCTCAACGATCACGATCGACGTGACACCGTCGTCGTCAACGCCGTCGATCACGACCGGTCCGGCCGCTGCCATCAACACCGCGTCCACGACCATCGCCTTCGCGGGCGCGGGTGTGGGCGAGACATACGCGTGCCGCATCGACGGCGCCGCCTACGCGGCGTGCACGAGCCCGCAGACCTACACCGGTTTGACCGAGGCCAGCCACACCTTCGACGTCACCATCGTGGATCCCGCGGGCAACGCCACCTTGCCGGCTAGCCGTACCTTCACCGTCGACACCACGGCCCCCACCACTACCGTCGCAATTCCGACGAAGCCCGCCGATCCCGACAGCGACTCGACCCCGACGTTCGCCTTCACCGGTGCTGCGGGTGGCGAGACCTACCAGTGCCAGCTCAACAGCGGCGCCTGGGCAAGCTGCGCCACGCCATACACGGTGGCGCCGGCACTGACCGAGGGCGTCTACACCTTGCGCGTCCGCACCGAAGATGCCGCGGGCAATACGGGCAGCGCCACCGCCTACACCTGGACGCTCGACCTGACCGCGCCGTCGTCCGCGCCCACGATCTTGACGAGCCCGGCGAACCCCAGCGCTGTTGCGACGGGCACCTTCACGTTCGGCGGCGCGGTTACCGGCGAAACGTACGAGTGCCGTGTCGACAGCGGTGCCTGGACGGCCTGCACCTCGCCGCTCACGACCGCGTCGCTGGCCGACGGTTCGCACTCCTTCGCCGTGCACCTGCGCGACGGCGCCGGCAACACCGGACCGGCCGCCATCTCCTCGTGGACCATTGATACGACGGCGCCGACCAGCACGGCCACGATCACCTCTGGCCCGTCCGTCTCGGCGACGACGTCCACGGCGACCTTCGGCCTGGCTGGCGCGATCTCCGGTGAGGGCTACCAGTGCCGCATCGACGGTGGCGCCTGGACAACCTGCACGACGCCGTGGCAGCTGACGGGCCTCGCCGACGGCAGCCATTCGTTCGATGTCCGCACCGCTGACGCGGCGGGCAATGGCGGCCCGACCACCAGTCGCGTCTGGCTGATCGACACCATCGCGCCGAGTGGCACGCCGGTGATCGGCGGGCGCCCGAGCGATCCGACGGCGCAGACGACGGCATCGTTGACATTGACGGGTGCGGCAGCCGGTGAGACGTACGCCTGCTCGGTTGATGGTGCGGCCTTCGCCGCCTGCACGTCGCCGCTGGCTTTGACGGGGCTCACCGACGGTGGACACGCCGTGCGTGTGCACCTCACCGACGCCGCGGGCAACGTTGGCCCGAACGCCTCGGTCGCCTGGACCGTCGACGCGACGGCCCCGACGACCGCACCAGCCGTCAGCGGCCTGCCGACCGGCTCGACGACCGGCACGTCTGCGTCCTTCACGATCACGGGCGAGGCGGGGACCACGCCTGAGTGCCGCCTCGATGGCGGTGCGTGGGGTCCGTGCGTGAGCCCGCTGACCGGTCTGACCGACGGCACCCACACCCTCGAGGTACGCAGCGTTGACACTGCGGGCAACCGCGGCCCGATCTCAAGCACCGTCTGGACGGTCGATACGGCCATCCCGGCGTCACCGACGCCGGGCGCCATGCCGCCGGCCACCTCCGACACGTCGACCCAGTTCACCTTCACCGGTGAGCCGTCTGCGACCTTTACCTGCCGCATCCGCTCCGTCACCGGTCCGAGTGCTCCGCATACGACCATCTCGGTCATCTCCGGCTGGGACTACCGTGCCTGCAGCAGCCCCGTCACCAGCCCGACGCTCGGCAACGGTACGTACGCGCTCGACCTGCGCCAGACCGACGCGGCCGGGAACGCCAGCCCCGACCAGACCATCTACTGGACGATCGACACCAACGCACCGGCTTCTGTCGACGTGACGAACATCCCCGCGAGCCCGACCACCGCACGCACGGCCGCGCCCGTACTTCACCTCACGCCCGACGACGGCGCCACCGCGACCGTCTACACGCTGGAGTGCAAGATCGACAATGGCTCGTGGCTGCTCGCCGACGGGTCGAACACGACGACGTGCCCCGTCTCGGGCTCCGCTCCGACGTACACGCTGTCGCTCAGCGGCCTCGCCGAAGGTGACCACAGTGTCTCCGTGCGTCAGCTGAAGAAGGTCGGCAGCAGCGCGCCGACGGTCAGTGACATCACGCAGATCGTCTGGACCGTCGACGTCACCGCGCCTGCCGCACCGGGGATCGCCACTCAGCCGGCGAGCCCGACGAATCAGACTTCGGCGGCATTCACCTTCACCAAGGAGGCCGGCTCCACGCTCCAGTGCCAGCTCGACGGTGGCGCCTGGGCGCCGTGCGCCTCGCCCTACACGGGCCTGGCGTCGGGCAGCCACACGCTCGTGACGCGCGCCGTTGATACCGCGGGGAACGTCAGCGGCACGACGAGCGTCACGTGGACGGTCGACCTCGTGCCGCCCGGCGCCGTCACGGTCACCGGCAGCCCCGCGGCCGTCAACGCGCAGACGACGGCCACGGTCTCCTTCAACCTCACGGGCGATGCCGTGGCGACGGAGTGCAAGCTTGACTCCGGCGCGTGGGTGGCATGCACCAGCCCGTTCGCGACGGGCACGCTCGGCGAGGGCTCGCACACCGTGCAGATTCGCCAGCTCGACGCCGCGGGCAATGTCGGCACGCCGACCTCGACCACGTGGATCGTCGACCTTGCGCCGCCCACCTCGGCGCCGGTGATCGCCTCGGGGCCGTCTGGCTTCGTGACTGCCGGCCAGTCGGCGTTCGCCTTCCTCGGCGCAGCCGGTGACGAGACGTACCAGTGCCGCCTCGACAGTGGCGCGTGGACCGCATGCCTCGCGTCGTACACGACGCCGCTGCTCGCCGACGGCTCGCACACGCTCGACGTCCGCCTCGTGGATGCCGCGGCAAACGTTGGCCCGACGGCCTCGCGCACCTGGACGATCGACACGACGGCCCCGACGACCGCACCGACGATGTCGACGACGCCGTCGAACCCGAACAACGACTCCACGCCGACCTTCGCCTTCTCCGGCGCCGGGGCAGGGGAGACCTACCAGTGCCGCACCGATGCCGGCGCGTGGGTCACTTGCACCTCGCCGATCACGCTGCCGAGCCTCGGTGAGGGCACGCATACCTTCTGGGTGCGCGTGATCGACGGAGCGGGCAACACGGGTCCGGCCACTTCGACCACGTGGACGGTCGATACGACCGCGCCGACCACGCTGCCGACGATCGTCAGCGGACCGAGCGCAAACACCAACCAGGCCACTGCCAACTTCTCGTTTGCTGGCGCCGTCGGCGGTGAGACCTACGTCTGCAGCCTCGATGGCGGTGCGTATGCGGCCTGCACCAGCCCGCGCTCGCTCACCTCTTTGGCCGACGGTGCCCACACGTTCCGTGTGGCGCTCGTCGATGCCGCGGGCAACCAGGGCCCGGCGGCGTCGCAGACGTGGACGATCGGTACGTCGGCACCGACCGCACTGCCGACCGTGACGCCGAGCCAGGGCGGCACCACCAACGACACGACGCCGTCGTTCGCGCTCTCGGGCGGCGTCGCGGGTGGCACCTTCGAGTGTCGCGTCGACGGCGGTGCCTGGACCACGTGCGTCAACCCGTACACCGTCAGCCCGGCGCTCGCACCCGGCACGCACACGATCGAGACGCGCATCGTCGACGCCTTCGGCAATGCCGGTGCGGCGACGTCGACGACGGTCGTGATCGACACGACGCCGCCCGCGGCTCCGACCGCCTCGACGCCGCCGGCCAGCCCGACCAATCAGACCACCGCTAGCATCGGCATCACCGGTGAGGTGGGCGCGACGTTTGAGTGCAAGCTCGACTC
Organism: Actinomycetota bacterium; assembly: GCA_947481755.1. Taxonomy (GTDB): domain Bacteria; phylum Actinomycetota; class Thermoleophilia; order Gaiellales; family F1-60-MAGs149; genus F1-60-MAGs149. The sequence continues at coordinate 7,364 of CANKHS010000019.1, forward strand.
TGGTGCCTGGGTGGCCTGCAGCAACCCGGCCGCCCTGACCGGCTTGGCCGATGGTCCACACACGCTCGAGCTGCGCCAGATCGACAGCGCCGGCAACACCGGCCCGACAACCACTGTCTCGTGGACCGTCGACACCGCAGCGCCGTCGCCGGCACCGACCATCACGGGCACGCCGATCAGCCCCGCCTCGACGAACGCAGCCACGCTCGCCTTCGCAGCCACCGAGGCCGGCTCGACCCTCGAGTGCTCGATCGACGGCGCCACCTACACGACGTGCACGAGCCCGCTGTCGCTGACCGGCCTGAGCGAGGGCGGCCATGTCGTCAAGATCCGCGAGGTCGATGCCGCTGGCAACGTCGGCGCCAGCTCGACCGCCAGCTGGATCGTCGACACCACGCCGCCGAACAATCCGCCTACGGTCATGGGCGTGCCAACGGGCGTCACAGCGTCCGGTGCGCTCAGCGCGACGTTTACGGGTGATGCGGGCAACGGCTTCCAGTGCAAGCTCGACTTCGGCGGCTGGGGTACCTGCACCAGCCCGTTCAGCACGTCGGGCCTCGCCGATGGTCAGCACACGCTGTCTGTGCGGCAGATCGACGCCGCCGGCAATGCCGGACCGAGCGTGTCGAGCATGTGGACGGTCGACAGCACGGCACCGACGGCGCCGCCGCTCACCGGCACACCACCGGCCCTCACCTCGAACACGCAGCCGGTCTTTACCTTCACCGGCGACGGCGATACGACGTTCGAGTGCTCGCTCGACGGTACGACCTGGACCACCTGCTCGAGCCCCGTGCAGGTGGCTCCGGCGCTCGCCGACGGCAGCTACACCTTCAGCACGCGTCAGGTCGATGCGGCCGGCAACCACGGCCCGGTCAGCTCGTTCGCCTTCACGGTCTCGGCAACGGCACCGCCCGAGGTATTGATTGACAACATCCCGGGCAGCCCGACCGGCGAGACGACCGCCGATATCTTCCTCACGGGGGAGCCGGGTGCCACGATCGAGTGCGCCGTCGATGGTGGAGTCTGGACCCCGTGCAGGAGCCCACTGTCACTCATCGGCCTCGGCGAGGGCGCGCACGAGGTGCTTGTCCGCCAGCAGAGCGCCGCCATTCCGCCGGTCCAAAGCGCCGAGACCGCGATCCGCTGGCTCGTCGATCTGACGCCGCCGCCTGCGCCTGCCATCTCCGGTCGACCCGCCGATCCGACGACGTCGCGGAGCGCCACGTTCAACGTGACCACCGCGCCCGACACGACGCTCGAGTGCCAGCTGACGCCAGGCGCGACGTGGGCGCCGTGTACGCCGCCGCTCACCTTTGCGTCGCTGGTCGACGGGACCTACACGTTCCAGACGCGCTCGATTGACAGCGCCGGCAACATCAGTTCTCCGACCAGCAGCACGTGGACGGTCGACAACGTGCCGCCGACCGGGACGGCCGTAGTCGCGAGCGGTCCCGCCGCTCAGACCGCTTCGTCGGTCGCGACGTTCCAGTTCTCGTACGGCGCCGACGGCACGGGTGCGCTCTGCAGTCTCGACGGCGCTGCCTTCGCGCCGTGTGCCACGCCGGTCACGATTCCGCATGTCGATGAGGGCTCGCATACGTTCCGCATCAAGCCCGTCGATGCAGCCGGCAACGTGGGTGCCAACATCACCACGTACACGTGGGACGTCTTCATCCCTACGACGCCGCCGCCTGGCCCGGTTGGGATCACCATCGACGGTGGGGCCACCTGGATCGCGTCGAGCTCGGCGGTGATCGACATCATCTGGCCCGCTGGTACGCGCTTCATCGAGCTATCAAACGACGCTGGCTTCGCCACGGTTACGCGTCATGCGATTACGACGCAGCTGGCATGGGATCTACTGCCTGGCAGCGGCCAGCGCACCGTCTACGCGCGCTTCCTCGATGTCGCGGCGGCACAGATCTCGACGTCGCAGGATGCCGTCGGTGTCGATCCGACCGCCCCGGGCGTATCTGCCATCGAGGCGACGTGGTCTGGTGCGGGCACGGTGCTTGTGACGCCGACGATGAGCGATGCCGACAGCGGCGTCGCGAGCTGGCAGGCCACGACGGATCCGGCCAATCCCGGCGCTGTGATTGGGGTCGGCACGCGCTCGGCCACGATCGCTGCCGCGGCAGGCGCCACGATCTACGTACGCGCGATCGACGGCGCAGGCAATGTGTCAGCGTGGGTCACGCGCGCCACGCCGCCGGTGCAGTCGACTGCCGCCGGCGCCAATACCGTGGTCGTCGCAGCCAACGCCACGGCCAGCACGGTCGCCAAGGTCGCTGGCGCTGGCACCGCTAACGTCGCGCTTGGCTGCACGGCGACCGACGGCTCGGCCTGCGACATTCGCATCGACCTGCGTTACCAGAAGAAGGTCATCGCCAGCACGAGCACACGGCTCGCCTCCGGTGCACGCAGCACTGTCAGCTTCAAACTGCCCAAGGATGTGCAGCGCCAGCTCGCAGAGTCGGGCGGGCTCGACCTGACCATGTCGGTGCAGGCCAAGACGTCTGCCGGCGAGGAGACGAAGGACACGCCGCTGGCGCTGACTGCTCCGCGCGCCACGGCGATCGCGGCGATCAATCCGTCGAATGTCTCGACGAGCGGTGCGTCGGCGCAGCTGACCGTACGCTGCGGCGGCACGATCCCGTACCACTGCGCTGGCCCGATCCAGCTCTACGCGGTGCCGCAGGGACGCCGCTCGGCGCGCGCAGCCGATCCTGTGGTCGCGACGGCTTCGGTGAAGGGCGCCGCAGGCACGAACCTCCCCGTCAAGATCGTGCTCAACGGGACGGGCAAGGCACTGCTCAAGAAGCAAGGCTCGCTCCGCGTCGTCGCGCGGATGTCGGTGCCGGAGACGGGTGCGACGAAGTCCAGTGCGTCGTTCGTTTTCCAGACCGTGCGCACCGACGACTGGCTGCGCCGCGTCCTTGCCGAGATGACCCGGTCCACGCCGGCCCGCTGGTTCCTCAACAACACGCTCGACTCGTTCCGCGCCGGGCACATCAGTGCCGCTGAGGCCGCACGCCTGATCGAGAAGCACACGCTCGACGAGCGGCAGAACACGGTCAAGCGCATCGACCTGTATCTGCAGGCTCCCGCCTCGCAGAAGCTGCAGGAGCACTACCTCATGCTCGCCTACACCCAGTCGGTGCTGGCCGACAAGAAGACGATCGCGTGGCTCAAGGCGGGCGGTAGCCCGGCGACGGAGCCCTGGCGGTACCACGCCAAGGTCTCCGTGACGAAGGCCAAGCTAGTCAAGTTGCTTGTCAAGACCGCCACGCCGCTGCACATCCGCGTGCCGCAGGCGACCGAGCTGTACCCGTAAGGCGGCACGCCGCCCGGGGGCTAGCGTCGGTACGAGTCGGCGAACTGCACTGCGGTGCGCGCCGACAGCCCGTGGCCCTGCACGGCGAAGCGCATGGCGTCGGCGTCGAGCTCGGCCGGTACTTCGCCGAGGCGATCGCGGACGAGCCGGTGGCAGATCGCGAGGTAGGCGTCACGGTCCTGGCGGCCAAAGCGGATGCGGCGCCCGAAGCGCGCGGCCAGCGCCGACTTCTCGCCGGCCGTCTCGGCCTGGTCAACGTCGTCGGCGCGCTCGGACTGCGAGGAGTGCATCAAGTTCAGACGGTTCGAGGTCGCCCAGACGATGACGTTTGCCGGGCGCTCGGCGACGCCGCCATCGAGCGTGGCGCGCAGCATCCGGTCGAGACGGTCATCGTCGTCGACCACGAGGTCGTCGAGGAAGAGGATCGTGTGCGGCCCGTCGCGCAGCGCGAGCAGCGCCTCTTCGACGTCGTCGAGCTGGTCGCGCTCGACCTGCACAAGGCGCACACCCTGCTCGGCGAAGGCGTCGGCGCAGGCGCGGACGGCAGCCGACTTGCCGGTGCCGGGCGGGCCGTAGAGCAGCGCGTCATTGGCGGGCGCGCCGTGGAGGAACGCCTGCAGGTCTTCGAGGAGCGGCGCGCGCTGGTCCTCGTAGCCCGTCAGGTCGGCGAGCGCGATGCGGTCGGGTGCGCCGACGCCGACGAGCTGCCCGTCGAGCCAGCGCAGCACGCGATGAATCGCGAGGTCGCCGGTCGCATCGGTCGCGTGGAACGCGGCGAGTGTCGAGGCGTGGGGGAGCCAGGCGCTATCGGATGCGAGCGTGTCGACGAGAGCCACGGCAGCCGGCGGCATCGCGTCGCGGGTGCGGGGTGGCAGCGGCGTGCCCGCCAACGCACCCTCGAGACCGTGGCGTTGGAGTAGGCGGCGGGCGTCGTCGTGCGCCAGCGTGCCGAGGCGCGCCAGCTCAGCGCCGGCCAGGGCGAGCCGTGGGTCATCGGCAGGCAGGCCCCTGCGCGCAGCCGCGGCAAACGGCCCGTCAGAGGCGATGACCGCGAGGGCGATCGTGGTGGCGACGTCGAACTCGTGTCCCATCGCGGCGCGGGCCGCGTCGGCGGCCAGCAGCTCGCTGTCGGGGTTCTCCGCCAGCTCAAGCAGCGCGCCGACGAGCGGATCGTCGTGCAGGTCTGCGTACGCGACGAGGGGCGGAGTCACGGCTTCTCGTGGCGGGAATCGCGCCCCGTACGCCGCAGCGCCATGCCGTTGAGGCCCTCGAGCAGCACGCGATGCCCGGCCATGGCGGTGATCGCCGCGTGGTCGTACGGCGGCGAGACCTCGACGAGGTCGAACGCCGCCACGTCGAGTTCGCTCGTGACGCTGCGCACCGAACGCAGCAGTTCACGCGTGGTCAGGCCACCGGGCTCGGGCGTGCCCGTGCCCGGCGCGTAGGCGGGGTCGAGGACATCGATGTCGACCGTCAGGTAGGTCTTCGGCGCAGCGGCACGGGCGTGGTGGATCGCCTCGCGCACGACGTCGGTGATGCCGCGGTCCATGACCTCGTCCATCGTGGCCCACTGCATACCCTGCTCGCGCATCCACTGGAACAGCTCGGGGCCGGGCCACGTGCCGCGCAGGCCGATCTGGAAGATGTTCGAACCCTTCAGATGACCACGCTCGATGGCGGCGCGAAACGGCGTGCCGTGCGGCGGCTCGCCGTCTTCGGGGACACCGGTATCGGCGTGCGTGTCGAAGTGGATCACCGAGTAGCCGTCCGCGCCGAACTGCTCGTGCATGGCCTGGAGCATCGCGTGCGACAGCGAGTGATCGCCGCCGATCACGACGGGCACCGTGTCGGTCGCAAGCGCAGCGCCGGCGGCCTCGGCCAGCAGCGCGTGCGAGCGCGGCAGGTCGCTGGCGACCACATCGATGTCGCCCCAGTCGACGATGTTCAGTTCCTTGAGTGGGTCGATGCCCGCGTGCATGCTTGGTCGATCGCCCGTGACGTTGATGTCCTCGGCGGTACGAACAGCCTGCGGGCCGAAGCGCGTGCCCGGGCGATACGAGACGCCCTCATCGAACGGGGCGCCGATCACAACCGCGTCAGCTGCCGCGACGTCGGCGCGCGACGACACGAGCGGCACGCCGCAGAACGTGCGAACGACGCCGTAGAACGCGTGGTACGAGCCGTGGACCGGATCGCGCGGTGCGTCGCTCACTGCTCGGTGATGTCCCAGTCGTTCTGGACTTCAGCGGTCGTCGAGGCGGAGATAAAGCAGTCGCGCTCGGCCTTGCCAATCAACTCGGTGGCCTTGGCGGCCTGACCGGCGGCGACGACAACGCGAGGGCGTTGGTGCACATGGACAAAGGCGTAGCGGCCATCTTCGACGCGGCGCATCACGGTGCCGCCGATTTCCGACGAATACTCGAGTACCTCGAGCCCCTTGTGCTCAGCGTGGGCGAGAAACGAGATCATCGTGCACGAGGCGAGGCTGCCAAGAAACAGGTGCTCCGGGCTCCAACGATCCTCGTCGCCCATGGGAAAGTCGGCAGGCGGACCCGACAGGATCGTGGGGCGACCCGCAGTGGACAACGAGGAGGCGCGACGACCATCCCACGTCACGCCAACGTCGTATTGGAAGCTTTTCTGATTCGGCACACGCTCATTCTATCGACCGGTCGGGGAGCGCCGCCGGGGATTGCCGACCATGCCATGCTTTCCGCGCGCGGGGAACCTTCGCCGCACCGGACGGGCTCCAATAGGATCTCGCTCGAATCGCCTTCTCCTGAGGAGACTGACCGTGGACGACGACAACGCAACTGCACCAGAGACCGACGCCGAGACACCCGCTGCCGCCGAGGTAGAGGTCGAAGCCGTCGTCGAGACCGACGCCGCACCCGCTGCTGAGGCCGAAGTTGAAGCAGAGGCCGTTGCCGAGGCCGAGCCCGCCGCCGAGGCTGAGGCTGACGCCGCACCGGTTGCCGCTGCTGCCGTCGTCGAAGAGATCGCAGAAGAGGATTTTGCTGGCGAGGCCGCTGAGGTCTACGAAGCAGAGCCCGTCGCCGTTGCTGTCGCAGAAGGCCCGAGCGTCGCTCGCGTCTACATCTGCAAGCACGGTCATCGCACCGTTTCGCTCTGGTCGATCCCGGAGACGTGCCTTCGTCGCGTCAAGGGTCATGTCTGCGGCGAGGCCGTCGTGCCCTTGGCCGACGCTCCGGCAGACGCCAAGGAAAAGATGCTCAACCCACTGAAGGCCTCCAAGAAGGCCGCCAAGAAGTCCTAATGGGTGCGCAAGAGTCGACCAATCCCCGTTCGTTCAAGTGGACGGAGCCGCTGTCCGATGACGAGGCCTCGCGCATCGTCTTCTCGCAGCCTGGCGAGATGCTCGACGATGGCGATTGGTATCTCGACGCGACGAGCCCAAATCGCGGCCCCGTGCTCTCGCTCGAAGGCGAGTTTGTGCCGATGCAGGGCGTCTACGTTCGCCGCTCGAAGAATGGCGAAGAGCTCTGGGCACGACTGACGCTCGCCGCCTCCGGCAAGCTCTAAGTCGCCTTCTGCGCAGAACGGCTCGGCGTGGTCCCTGACGTAAC
>CANKHS010000020.1 GCA_947481755.1 Actinomycetota bacterium
CGCTGTCAGGCACAGGGCAAGAACCTCGAGCTCGCGCTCGGGTACTCGCACGCTGTCAAGTACATCGCGCCTGAGGGAATCGAGTTCGAGGTGCCGCAGCCCACGCAGATCATCGTGCGCGGCATCGACAAGCAGCGCGTCGGCCAGGTCGCCGCGGAAATCCGAAAGCTCCGACCGCCAGAGCCCTACAAGGGCAAGGGCATTCGATACGTCGGCGAGCACGTGGTCCGAAAGGTCGGCAAGCGCGCATAGCGTGCGGGGTACACCATGAGCAAAATGACTCCAGTCCAAGCACGACAGCGTCGCCACCGTCGGGTGCGCGGCACGATTACCGGTACCGCCGCGCGTCCGCGCCTGGCCGTCTTCCGGTCCAATTCCGATATCTACGTGCAGGTGATCGACGACGTGACGGGCACCACCCTCGCGGCCGCCGACTCGCGCACGATCAAGTCCGGCGATAAGTCGGCCAAGGCCAAGGCTACGGGGCTGCTCATTGCTGAGCGCGCCAAGGCAGCAGGCATCAGCAACGTCGTCTTCGACCGCGGCGGGTTTCTCTATCACGGTCGTGTCAAGGCGCTCGCCGATGGTGCGCGCGAGGGAGGTCTCGAGTTCTGATGGCAAGTCGCGTCGGTACGGATGCACACGGGCGAGAGCTCCACGAGCGCGTCGTCGAGATCAATCGCGTCGCCAAGGTCGTCAAGGGCGGCCGCCGATTCTCCTTCACTGCGCTGGTCGTGGTCGGGGATGAAATCGAGCAGGTTGGTGTTGGCTACGGCAAGGCGAACGAAGTGCCAATGGCGATTCAGAAGGCGATCGAGGATGCCAAGAAGAATCTCTTCACGGTGCCGCGCCATCACACCACGATCACCCACCAGATCACTGGCGTCTATGGCGCTGGTCGCGTGCTGCTCAAGCCCGCTTCGCAGGGTACGGGCGTGATCGCCGGTGCCGGCGTGCGCGCAGTGCTCGAGCTCGCTGGTATCAAGGATGTCCTGGCCAAGTCGCTGGGTACGTCGACACCGATCAATCTCTGCCGTGCGGCCGAGAATGGTCTGCGTAGCCTTCGTCGTCCAGAAGACGTCGCTGCGCTGCGTGGTAAGTCGGTGCACGAGATCCTTCCGCAGCGCGCTAAGAAGCCGGAGACGACTGCTGCGCCTGTTGTCGCCGCTGCATCGGAAGAGGTATCGGCGTGAGCTTGAAGGTCACCCAAGTTAAGTCGACGATCGGCGTTCAGCAGGAGCATCGCGGCACGTTGCGCGCGCTCGGCCTGCGCCGCATTGGCATGTCGCGTGTCCATACGGACTCCGCGTCGTTGCAGGGCATGCTGCATCAGGTGTCGTATCTTGTGAAGGTCGAAGAGGTAGACGCTAAATGACCGAACTCATTACCCTCAGCAATCTGAGCCCCGCACCGGGTTCCACGAAGGCGCGCAAGCGTGTTGGTCGTGGTAATGGCAGCGGCACGGGCAAGACCTCTGGCCGTGGCCAGAAGGGTCAGAAGTCCCGTTCCGGCTCCCACAGCATGCGACCTGGCTTCGAGGGCGGGCAGATGCCGCTCTACATGCGCACCGGCAAGCTCCGCGGCCCGCACATGAAGAAGTCGATGCCGATGGGTCCCTTCCGCACGCAGACCGAGATCGTCAACATCGGTGATGTGGCTGAGAAGTTTCCGGCTGGCACCGAGGTCACTCCTGAGATGTTGGTTGCCTGTGGGCTCTTGAGCCGCATCAAGCATCCTCTGAAGGTCTTGGGCGAGGGCGATATCACGCACGCTCTGACCATCCATGCTCACGGGTTTTCCGCCTCTGCCAAGGCCAAGATCGAGGCTGCTGGCGGTACCGCTGCTGTCATCGAGCGCGCCCCGGCGGATGGATCTGACGCGTAGGCAGCGAGGATGCTGACTGCAGTTGTCAACTCGTTCCGGGTTCCGGAGCTGCGCAATCGCCTGTTGTTTACGGCGGCGATGCTGTTGCTCTACCGTGCGGGTTCGTGGCTGCCGACGCCAGGTGTAAATACGGCGGAGGTTCAGAACCTCTTTAGTGGTGGTGCCGGCTCGACGATCCTCGGCTACCTCAACATGTTCTCCGGCCAGGCGCTGCAGAACCTCTCGTTCTTCGCGCTGGGGATCATGCCGTACATCACGGCGTCGATCATCATGCAGCTCATGACGGTCGTCCTCCCACAATTGGAGGCGCTGCAGAAGGAAGGCGAGGCCGGGCAGAAGCGCATCACGCAGTACACGCGTTATCTGACCGTGGTGCTGGCGTTCCTGCAGTCGATTGGGTACGTGATTTTGTTCCACAACGGCTCGGTGATCGGCGGCTCCAACTCGCTGACGAGCCTCACGCCACGTTCGTTCATCCTGATTGTCGTGACGCTGACGGCGGGTACAACGATCCTGATGTGGATGGGTGAGCTGATCACGCAGCGCGGTATCGGTAACGGTCAGTCGCTCTTGATCTTCGCCTCGATCCTCGTGTCGCTGCCTGTCGGCGTACGGGCCTGGGCCAACTCGGGCACCTTCCAGCGCCTGTCCTTGCCGATCATCATTCTCGCCGTTGTTGTCGCCGTCGTGTACGTCAACGAGGGGCAGCGCCGGATCCCGATCCAGTACGCGAAACGCATGGTGGGCCGCCGCATGACCCAAGGCGGCTCCACCTATATGCCGTTGCGCGTCAATATGGCGGGCGTGATTCCGGTCATCTTCGCGGTGGCCGTGATGTTCCTGCCGCCGACGATCGGCCAGCTTGTGCCATCGCTCAACTTCCTCGCGGACTGGTTCCAGCCGGCAAGTTGGGCTGCGATCATCCTCGAGTTTGGTCTGATCGTGATGTTCTCGTTCTTCTACACGGCCGTCCAGTTCAACCCGGTTGAGCAGGCTGAGAACCTCAAGAAGTACGGCGGCTTCATCCCCGGCGTGCGGCCTGGTCGACCGACTGCGCAGTATCTCGATCGCGTGATGACGCGGTTGACGTTGCCCGGTTCGCTGTTCCTCGGCTCGATCGCGGTCCTACCGACGATCTTCATTAAGTACGGTGGTTTCTCGCAGGCCGTCGCCCAGGCGCTCGGTGGTACATCAATCCTGATCATCGTCGGCGTCGCTCTCGACACCATGCGACAGATGGAATCGCAGGTCATGATGCGCCATTACGACGGCTTCCTGAAGTAAACGTGCCTGGCGCGTATCTCATCTTCGGCCCGCCCGGAGCGGGCAAGGGCACGCAGGCTCCGCGCCTCGCTGCGCGACTCGCCGTGCCGCACATCGCGACAGGCGACATGTTGCGCGCGCACGTCAAGGGCAACACGCCGCTCGGTATTGAAGCCAAGGGCTACATGGATGCGGGCGACCTCGTCCCCGACGATCTCGTCGTGCGGATGTTGGGCGAACGCATCGCCGAACCAGATGCCGCGGGTGGTTTTCTGCTCGACGGTTTCCCGCGCACCGTGCCACAGGCAGTTGCGCTCGATCAGATGTTGGCCGAACGCGGACGACCGCTCGACTGCGTGCTCGTGCTTGATGTCTCCGAGGAGGAGGTCGTGCGGCGCATCTCGGGCCGCCTCGTCGCCAAGAACGGGCGCATCTACCACGAGCTTTATGACCCACCCAAGGTGCCTGGCATCGATGACGACGAAGGCCTGCCGTTGGAGCGTCGTCCCGACGATGAGGCCGATGTCGTGCGTAACCGTTATCGCAACGTTTATCTCGCGCAGACGCTCCCCGTGCGCGAGCACTACCAGCAGGTCGGCGTGCGCGAGGTCTTGATCGACGGCATGGGTACCACCGACGACGTCGCCGCCCGGCTCGACGCGGCTCTGCCTGCGTGATTCACCGAAAGTCGCCCAACGACCTCGATCGCATGGCGGCAGCTGGTGCGATCGTCGCAGAGACGCTTGGGTTGCTCGCTGAGAGCGCGCGGCCGGGCATGTCGACGCTTGACCTGGACGAGATCGCCGAGCGCCACATCCGTGCTGCTGGCGGTGTGCCGACCTTCAAGGGCTATCACGGTTTTCCCGGTTCGATCTGCGCCTCGCCGAACGACATGATCGTCCACGGCATTCCGAGCGACGCGGTCGTGTTGGCAGAGGGCGACATTCTGTCGATCGACGTCGGCGTGACGCGCCAGGGTTTTGTTGGCGACTCCGCCGTCACGATTATGATCGGCGAGGTTCCTGAGGCAACCAAGGCACTGCTCCGTACCTGCCAGGCATCGCTCGCCGCCGCGGTTGAGGTCTGCCAGGTCGGTGGGCGGGTCGGCGACATTGGTCATGCCGTCCAAGGCGTGGTGGAGGCAGCAGGGTTCGCCGTCGTGCGCGATCTGGTCGGGCACGGCGTTGGCCGTTCGATGCACGAAGACCCGCAGGTACGCAATTACGGCGATGCTGGCACGGGTCCTGAGCTCAAAACAGGCATGACGCTTGCGATTGAGCCAATGATCACCGCCGGCGCCTATGACATCGTCGTGGACGAGGATGGGTGGTCGATCTTTACCACCGATCAGTCGCTTGCAGCCCATTTTGAGCACACCGTGGCGATTACCGATGACGGCCCGCGGATCCTCACATTGGCTCAAGGAACCTCAATTGTGGACGCCGAGATCTAATGTGCCTGACGCATCAGCTTTCAGGGTTCTGCTACCGTGCGCTTCCGCGCTCGGAGAGTGTCTCGCGACACGCCCTGCGCAGTCCATTTACCGATCTAGATCACCCGAGGGTTCCATGAAGGTGCGTCCCAGCGTTAAGCCGATGTGTGACAAATGCCGAGTGATTCGGCGTTCCGGCGTGGTGCACGTAATTTGCCCGAATCCTCGTCATAAGCAGCGTCAGGGGTAGTCATGGCACGTATCGCTGGAGTCAACATCCCCCGGGAAAAGCGCGTTGAGATTGGGCTGACGTACATCTACGGCATCGGCCGCTCGACCGCACAGTCCGTCTGCAAGGAACTCGGTATCGGCTCGGAGCAGAAGGTTCGCGATCTGACCGACGAGGAAGTCGCCCGCATTCGTGCGTACATCGACTCCAACGTCCAGGTCGAAGGCGACCTGCGCCGCGAGCGCTCCGCAAATATCAAGCGTCTGATGGAGATCGGTTGCTACCGCGGTGTTCGTCACCGTCGTGGCCTGCCCGTCCACGGTCAGCGCACCAAGACCAACGCACGTACCCGGAAAGGCCCGAAGAAGACCGTCGGGCGCAGCCGTAAGGCTTAAGGAAAGGATCGACCCGCTTCATGGCTCCTCCCCGAAAACCCGGTGGTACTCGCGGTCGCACGCGTCGCAAGGTGCGCAAGAATATCGCTATTGGCCAGGCCCACATCAAGACGTCGTTCAACAACACGATCGTCGCTCTGACCGACCGCGAAGGCAACGTCCTCGCGTGGAAGAGTGCTGGCGCCGCTGGATTCAAGGGTTCGCGCAAGTCGACGCCGTTCGCCGCTCAGGTGACCGCCGACCTGTGTGCGCGTGAGGGCATGGAACATGGTCTCCAGAAGATCGAAGTGTTTCTGAAGGGTCCCGGCTCTGGTCGTGAGACCGCGATGCGCTCCCTTCAGGCTGCTGGACTCGAGATCATCGGTGTCCGCGACGTATCCCCGCAGGCCCACAACGGCTGCCGTGCCCGCAAACGGCGCCGGGTCTAAGGAGACTGTAGAAGATGGCTCGAGTTACCGATCCTAAGTGTCGTCAGTGCCGCCGTGAGGGCGTCAAGCTGTTCCTCAAGGGTGAGCGTTGTCTGACCGAGAAGTGCGCCGTTGAGCGCCGCTCCTATCCGCCGGGCCAGCATGGCCGCGGCCGCATCAAGCAGTCTGAGTACTTGCTGCAGTTGCGCGAGAAGCAGAAGGCCCGCCGCTACTACGGCGTGCTGGAGAAGCAGTTCCGCAACTACTACGCGAAGGCTTCGCGTCGCCAGGGCATCACGGGTGAGGAGCTTTTGCGCCTCCTCGAGCTGCGCCTCGACAACGTCGTCTATCGCCTCGGTTTCGCCGCGTCGCGTGCGCAGGCTCGTCAGCTCGTGCGCCACGGCCACTTCCATGTCAACGGTCGTCGGGTCAACATCCCTTCGTACCAAGTTCGGACAGACGACATCGTTTCGTTGCGCCCTGGTGCAGCAGGCGAGGTCGCGGTCCGCAACGCGACAGACCTCACGGCGTCTGTAGCCAACTGGCTGCAGGCTGACCATGACAACCTCACGGGCAAGGTTGTTCGTATGCCTGACCGTGAGGAGATCGATACCCCTGTCCAAGAGCAGCTGATCGTGGAGCTGTACTCGAAGTGAGCACCCGCATGCTTGAATTCCAGATGCCACAGATCGTCCATGAAGAGGTCTCCGCTACTGAGGGAGTCTTCGTTGTGGAGCCCCTCGAGCGTGGCTTCGGCTACACGTTCGGCAACTCGCTTCGCCGCGTGTTGCTCTCCTCGTTGGAGGGCGCTGCTGTCACGAGCGTTCGCATCGAGGGCGCGCAGCACGAGTTCACGACGGTGCCGGGTGTCCGCGAGGACGTCACCGACATCATCCTGAACCTCAAGGGCCTAATCCTCAACATTGAGGGTGATGCTCCCGAGGTCGAGGCTGACATCGTCAAGTCCGGCCCTGGCGTCGTGACGGCTGCCGATATTGCAATTGCTGGTCCCGTTGAGATCCTCAACAAGGATCTTGTGATCTGCAACCTCGCAGCCAAGTCGAAGCTCGAGATGTCGCTGACCATTGGTCGCGGCCGTGGCTACGTACCCGCCTCCGAGAACAAGGACTTCGAGACGACGATCGGTGTGATCCCCGTCGACTCGATCTTCTCGCCCGTCCGCCGTGTCACGTACACGGTCGAGCCGGCGCGTGTCGGTTCGGATACGGACTTCGACAAGCTCACGCTGCACGTCAAGACGAACGGCGCGATTGATCCGAAGGAAGCAGTCACCAAGGCTGCCGAAATTCTGATTCGTCAGCTCAACATCTTCGCCAACATGGATACGGCCGAGTTGGCCCGTAGCCTCGAGGTGAGCATGCCCGAGTACGACGTCGCCCCGACGAACGGGATGGAGCACATCCTGATCGAGGAGCTCGAGCTTGGCGTCCGCTCGTACAACTGCCTCAAGCGCGTTGGCATCGAGACGGTTGGCGACCTCGTTGCCAAGTCGGATCGTGACCTCGCCGCCATCCCGAACTTCGGTCGCAAGTCGATCGACGAGATTCGTGCGGCACTCGGTGCCCATGGTCTGCGGCTGCGCGGGGACGAGGGCTAACCATGCGACACGCACGCAAAGGACGCGTCCTTGGGCGCGATTCCGCGCACCGCAAGGCGCTGTTTTCGAACCTGACTGGCTCGCTCGTCGAGCACGGCCGGATCACGACGACACTCGCCAAGGCCAAGGAAGTGCGGCCGATCGCAGAGAAGATGGTCACGCTCGGTAAGCGTGGCGACTTGCACGCTCGCCGTCAGGCTAAGGCCTATCTGCGCAGCGGCGACGTCGTGCACGCGTTGTTTGCCGAGGTCGCACCGAAGTTCGCCGAGCGCCCGGGTGGCTACACCCGAATCGTCAAGCTTGGACCTCGCTCCGGGGATAACGCCGAGATGGCGATCCTCGAGTGGGTCGAGTGAGCTAACAGTCGGCGTGTGCGGTGGGCATGAGTGATACCACCCACATCACGTCTGGCACGGTCACGATTCCGCAGCCTGAGGGCTGGGAGGATCGGACCGTCTTGACGATCGTTGGACCGTTGACGGAGGGCGCGCAACCGAACGTCGTGGTGACGCGCGAGACGCTCTGCAACAACATGGGTCTCGGTGGTTTTTCGAGCGGTTGGGTGCAGAAGCTGGCAGATCAGATTCCCGTCAAAGAGTCGTGCCCGGTCGAGCACATCGAGATCAGTGGCGCTCCTGCCCACCTGCGGACCGTGGAGTGGGAGGCAGCGGGTCTGCGCCTGCGCCAGCTCGTGGGTCTCACGACGATCGCTGGCTCGGGTTACGCAATCGTCTGCACCGTGCCATCGGTGGCGTTTGAGGCCCTTGAGTCGGAGTTGCGCGCGGTGATCGAGGGCACACAGATCGATTCTGGCGCGTCGATCGAGTCGTAGAGACGTCGTCGTGTTTGACCCACAGAGTCAGCGCAACCTGATCGATCTGGGTATTCCCGAGACGACACCGCGCTCGCGCGGGCTGAACGTCGTGGTGCTCCTGTTCGTGCGGGTGCTCGTTGGCGTGGCGGCGATCGTTGTCGGAATCCTCAATTTGCGTGGCCACGCGGCCGTGGCGCTGCACGCCAAGGATTGGGGTCTGCCCGCACCGTCGCTGCTGACGTGGATTGGTCTGGCGTTGCTCGTCCTCTTCGGACTGATGCTGATGCTCGGCGTCGCGAGTCGTCTCTCGGCATTCGTCGTGCTGGTTGTGGCACTCGTGATTGTCGCGACGGCTGGCCGAGTTGAGGGTGGTGCACCACTGATCGGCGGAGCCCTCCTGGCTGCTGGTTGTCTGATCATCGTGGCGCGTGGCGGTGGTGCGGCTCAGCTCTTGGACCGCATCGATCCCGTCCTGTGATCAATACGCGCCTGCAGGTCGCCTACGACGGCACGGGGTTTAACGGTTGGGCGCAGCAGCCGGGGGCACGCACCATCGAACGTGAGTTGACGCGTGCGATCGACCGTCTGCACGATGCGCGTGGTGACGTTGTCGTGGCCGGGCGCACCGACGCTGGTGTGCATGCGACGGGTCAGGTCGTTAGCGTGGTGCGGCAGGGTGGTCCACCAACGACTGCGCTGCCGCGTGCGCTCAACGACATCCTGCCAACCGACATCGTGGTGACTGCGGCTGATGAGGTGCCAGCCGACTTCAGCGCCCGTTTCTCGGCACGTAGCCGCTCCTATACGTACGACGTGCGGCTCGGTCAGCTGCGGGACCCGCTGCAGTGTCGCCGCGAGTTGCACGAGCCACGTCAGTTGGACCGCGCGGTACTCGACACGTTGGCCGCAGCGATTGTTGGCGAGCACGACTTTCGGGCCTTCACGCCGGCGGAGACCGAGCACAAGACGTTTACGCGCACCGTGCAGACGGCGCGGTGGCTCGAGACAGAAACCGGAATTCGCTTTGAGATCACGGCCAACGCGTTTCTGCGCCACATGGTCCGCACGCTCGTCGGCACGATGATCGTGACGGCGCGCGGTGATCGAGGGAACGCCCCCGAGCAGTTTCCTGCGCTCCTGACAGGCGCGTTACGGTCGGAGGCTGGCTGGACGGCTCCCGCCCACGCGCTCTGCCTCGTGCACGTGGACTACGTCACCGGCACGGGCTCCGACCCGCGTCGCGGCTAGACGTACCAGAAGGCGAGTGCGGCGATCACGTAGATCGCGATGAGCTCGGCGCCCTCAAGCCACGTGGCGTGGCCGTTGGTGGCGATGAAGGCTGCGAGGATTGCCGCGGCAATCAGCACTGCCATTTCGAGTGCGCCAAACGAGAGCGTCAACTCGTGACCAAAGATAAAGCCCGCAGCAACGGCGACGGCTGTGACGGCGAGTGCGACCTGGAGCGCCGAGTTGAAGGCGATGCCCATCGCAAAGTCGAGGTCGCCCTTGGCGGCAATCTTGATGGCGGCAAAATGCTCGGCAATGTTGCCGACGAGGGGCACGATGATCAGGCCAACGAACACGGCCGAGATGCCGGTTGCCTTGATCGTTGGTTCGATTGCCGTCACGAGGAACTCGGACAGGAGGCCGGTGACTGCAGCCGAGGCGACCAACACGATGATCGACAGGCGGGGAGTCCAGTGTGCGTGCCCTTCGGCCGCGGCGGATTCGTCGGGAGAGCGGAAGGCGTGCAAGAGGTACAGGCCGTACAAGACGGCCATCACGATTGCCACGCCGTGCGAGATGCTGACTGCACCGCTCGTCTCGGCGGGCAAGACGATCGTAAATAGCGTTGGCAAGGCGAGTGCAGCAGTCGCCAAGAGCAGCATCGTGCCGTTGACGCCACTAATCACGGCGTTAAAGCTCTGGCGCCCGTGGCGAATGCCCGAGACGAGCAGCGAGGCGCCAAGGATCAGCAGGATGTTGCCCATCACCGAGCCGATAATCGAGTAGCGCGCGACGTCGATCAGTTCGCCGCCTTGGCGAATCGCCAGCACAACGATGATCAGTTCGGCGGCGTTGCCGAAGGTGGCATTGAGGAGAGCGGAGATCCGCGGGCCGGCAACCTCGCCGGCCTGCTCCGTCGCGACACCGAGGATGTGCGCCATGCCTGCGACGGCAAGTCCCGCGACGATAAAGATCAGAACCGAGTTGGCATGCGCAAATTCGAGCCCAATGGCCACCACCGCGACGAGGGAAATGAGTCCGAACTGGACGCGTTCAGAGCGGGTGAAGCCACTCATGGTTTCGCCTGCACTCACGCGGGCAGCATAGGGGACGGGTAACCTGCACGGCTCATGCGCGTGCTCCTGACGAACGACGATGGCATCGACTCGCCTGGGCTCCACGCGATGGCGCGTGCGCTCAGTACGGTCGCCGAGGTACTGGTGGTTGCGCCCGCGACGAACCAGAGCGCGGTTGCGCGTGGCATCACGATTCGTGGCACGCTCGAGGTTGAGGAGCGCGAAGTACCGGGCGCGGCACAGGCGTTTGCTGTCGGTGGCACGCCAGTCGACTGCGTCCGCTTTGCCGAGGCGCGTGAGCCCGGCCCGTCCTTCGATGTCGTCGTTGCCGGTTCCAACCTTGGACTCAACCTTGGTGATGACGTCACCTACTCTGGCACCGTCGCCGCGGCGATGGAGGGAATCCTGCTCGGCTATCCGGGGCTCGCAATCTCGCAGCAATCGACGGGTGGCGAGCTACATCACACGCGCGATGGCGACTACGAGTTTGCGACGGCCGAGCGGATTGTGCCTCGCCTTGCCACGCTGCTTGCTGCAGGCACCTTCGGCAAGGACATGCTCGTCAACCTCAACTGTCCGACCGGTACGCCCCAGGGCCTACGCGTCTGCAAGCTTGGTCGTCGGATCTGGGCCGACCAAATCGAACTCGCCGAGGAGCGTGGGGGCAAGCAGCGCTTTCGTCTCTACGCGGGCGATGCCGACTATCACCGCGCGCCAGGGACAGACTTTGAAGCGATCGCGGATGGTTACGTCGCGATCACGGCGCTGCACGTCGACTGGGAGCACCCCGCGAGCGCGACGCTCGTGACGGGCCTTGAGGGTCTGCTCGACGGGGATTGACTTGGACGTTTTAGGAGTGGGTTTTCGAGCGGAGCGTTGGCGTCGGCGATCGCACGCAGAATTGACAGCGCATTTCGCTGTCATCTATCGTCAATGGAAATTTGTGGGTGGGGGAGAAGTCTGATGCGTCATCGATCGCTGCGAAATCTGATGCTGGTTGCGGCGGTCGTGGTGGTGGCGTTGTCGTTGGTTGGGACGGCGGCCGCGAAGGTCAAGCCGTCTCTGGGCAAGGAGCGGATCATTCAGATCAGTGCGCAGGTGGCGCCAATGACGCCGCTGGATGCGGCGACGGTCACCGTTACCGATGCCGATGGAAAGATCGTTGGCACCGGCCAAACGGTCAATGCCGGAGCGGGTCAGATCGTAGTCAGCAAGGGTCGGTTGCCGTTCTTACTGTCGACCGCAGGCGGGACAGTGCGGGGCAAGCCGTTCGAAGGTCATCTGCAGGCAGTCACAAGCCGCACGACGCGCGCCGATGGGCTCCTGTTGGTGAGTTTCGCGACGACCGTCGCGGCTCGTTACCGAGCGCTCCAAGGTGGAAAGGTCAAATCGATCGAGCGACGCGTGTACGAGCGGCTCGGTCTCAGTCCGCAGTTGGGTTGGATGCAGGTCCGTTACGGGACGCACACGCTGCGCGGGGCCACGCTGATGAAGCGGGCGGAAGCCCTTGGTGGTTACGACGTTCTTGTCGATGATCTCGTTGCCCGCCTCGACGATGGTCGGCGATTCCCAGGTTTCCGGGGAACAAGTCCCGACCGGCATCCCACCTACACGTCGTCGAGCAGCACCGTTCGAGCAGCTTCGGCCGCTCCGTGCCCCGCGAACATCTTGCCGCCGTCGAATGCGGCACAGAACGCGATCGTGGCGCAATACGGCGTGTATATGGCAGCCGGAACCGCAACGGCTATGGCGACCTCTGATCCGTACACCTTGCTCACTGGGGTGGCGGGAATGATGTTTGCCACGCAACCGGGCATGACGAATTCCTCCGTGATCATGTCGGTCTCGAGCCAGCTCACCTGCATCTCGCAGCAGCTTGCACAGCTCAAAACGACGCTCAACAAGCTCACGCAGATAACAGCGCTCCAGCCACTGCAGAATTGCGTTTCTGCGATTGCGTCACGATGGACCGATTATCAGACATTCATCAGCAATGCCCAGAACAACCCGGGGAATCCGGCGTATACCCTCTCGACGCAAAATGCGAATCTGTTGCAGTGGTTCCCTCAAGTCGAAACCATGAACAGCACGATTTGTAATGGGATCATCAATCAGACCCTGTTCAATGCGAATGGCGGCTCCACACCAGCGTGGCCTGTTGTTGTAGCGAACTACGAGAGTGGCACGTACCTGTCGTCGGATTCGACGGCGCTCGAGCCTTCGTCGGTGGAGAGCCTGCAGTACTTTCTTCAGTACTACAGCACCTTTATGTACCAGCAGGCAGCGCTCGAGACGGACTACCTAAATTGGCAGGGACTACTGCAGAACGCCAACTTTGTACCGTCGCTGCAGATGAAGTGGGGTCCCCCGTGCTTCCACGCGCCGAGCCTGAGTGATCTTGCCGCCAACGGACAGTCGACACTGTTCTGTCAGTGGCAGCAGAACATCATCAATGTCTGGCCCGGCGACGTATACACCGATGAGGTTGCATCGTTCAAGGCGGGGAATTCGACGAATCCGAATGCCATCAGCGGGCTTGCGATCAGCGCCGTTCCCGGCATCTTTGGCATCTCGACCACGGCGTACAGCAAAAACCCGACCTCGTTGACGACTAATTATCTCAACGGGAGCAACATCAATAAGTACGACAGTCGCTGGAATGCGGCGAATGCCTTCGCATCGTTCAACAACCAGCCTGCTACGACGATTGCTCCTCCGTACCAGTATTACGGTGCGCGGCAGGCTCTGGCGACGGGTGCGCCAAGCTGCAATGGCAACTGCAACTCTGACCCGGTGATCGGCGGTTACGACGTCTTCAAGTCGTTCTTCAACGCGTGGCTCAACGCGGTTGTGAACCCTGCAACGGCAAGTTCGCCCGCTACCGTCTCGTCGACGACACCGGATGACAAGGGACACGTGACCTACCAAATACTTGGGGCAGACGGCGAAATTGAATCCAGCTCGGGCCCGTCCGCATGCGAGGTCCAGTCTTCGACAAATTCCGGCGACCAAACCCTTTACAAGTATGGGTATTACACGGCCCACAACGCTGTCTACAGCCCCAGTCCGTGGACGAAGAACACGGGCGGTACGCTCGGCGGCGGTTCTAAGACGGTTACTCCCATGATTGGTACTACGACCAGTGGCGCTGCCACGGACGGGTGCCAGTCGACTCCACCGATCGCGTGGCTCAAGTCGCGTCCGTGGCTGCAGGGTGGTGCGGTGCCAGGAGCACCGGTAATCACGCAGCCGGCGTACAGCAACGTTTCTACGAATGCGACGCTGACAGCGACCAATTGCCCGTCATCCGGCTGCACGTGGGCAATCACAAACTCGACGACGCCAGCCGTCCCCGGATGGTCCCCGCAGACAAACAGCTCGGTGCCGCAGGGCCTCACGCTGTCGCCAGCAGGAGTCCTCTCGTGGTCCGGAGCGAAGTCGGGACAGACAGCATCCGTTGAGGTTGTTGCGGGAGCGCTTCTGCCGACTCAGGTCGTGCCCGGAACCTCGCAGACGGTCTACTCGCTCCCAGTTGTGCTGACCGTCACGGCGCCGTAACCGGCGGGGGGTGGTTCAGCGGTCCTAGCGTGGCCTGGACCGCTGAACAATAGTGGCTGGTGTGTCAGAAGGCCTTGTCAGGAGGAATTCCCAACGGAGCACGACTAGTCCTCGTCGACCCACGCCGTCGGTGTCGTCGTCGACGACGAAGGCTCGTCGAGGACGAGCTCGTGGTGCGAGGGTGGTTCGAGATCATCGAGGTCCGAGGAATCGAACTGGTGCTCTCTGAGGAGGACCTGGGCCACGCGCAGCCGGTCAATTGCGGCGGGGGCAGCAGCGCCGCGCAACTCGCCGGCGGCGAGCCATTCGATGACCTCTTCGAGCAGGTCGCAGGC
>CANKHS010000021.1 GCA_947481755.1 Actinomycetota bacterium
ACTTGAGGATGGCGGCGTGCTTCTTCTCGAGAACCTTCGCTTCCACAGTCAGGAGGAGGCCAATGATCCTGCCTTCGCGGCCCAGTTGGCCGAACTCGCTGATGTGTACGTCAACGATGCGTTTGGTGCGGCCCATCGCGCCCACGCCTCGACAGAAGGCGTCGCCCATCTGCTGCCGGCCTACGCCGGCCTCTTGATGGAGCGCGAGGTTTCTGTGTTGACATCGCTCCTCGAAGAGCCCCAGCATCCGTTCGTGGCAATCGTTGGCGGCGTCAAGGTAGCGGATAAGATCGCGGTGCTCGAGCGGCTGGTTGAGGTTGCGGACACGGTGCTGATTGGCGGTGCGATGGCCTTCACCTTCGTGGTTGCCGAGGGTGGGGAGGTTGGGTCCTCGCTGCATGAAGATGCCGACGGTCAGGCGATCGCGATGCGCGCCAAGGCCAAGGCAGAGACGACGGGCTGCGAACTACTGCTTCCGAGCGACGTTTTGGCTGCCGATACCTTCAGCGCCGACGCTGCCACTCAGGTCACACCTGCCGACGCAGTACCTGCGGGCTGGATGGGTCTGGATATCGGCCCCGACGCCACGGCCGTGTACGTCGAGCGCATCCGCAACGCCAAGACGGTGTTGTGGAACGGGCCGATGGGAGCGTTTGAAATGACGCCGTTTGCCGCGGGAACACGCGCGGTTGCCGCTGCGGTTGCCGACTGCGCAGGAACCACAGTCGTTGGTGGTGGCGACAGCGTCGCCGCAATCACCCAGTTTGGCTTTGCCGATCAGGTCACGCACGTCTCGACCGGTGGGGGTGCGAGTCTCGAGTTGCTCGAGGGTCGTGTCTTGCCCGGTGTCGCCGCTATCCCGGAGGTTTCATGATGAGTCGTCGTCCACTGGTTGCCGGCAACTGGAAGATGTTTAAGACCCGGGCCGAGGCGCGCGCGTTTGCCGAGACCCTGGCCGACAACCTTGCGCAGGCCGAAGGCGTTGATCTGGCGATCTGCCCGCCCTTCACGTCGATTGACGTGGTGGCCGCGATGCTGCAGGGCACGGGTGTTGGCGTCTATGGTCAGACGGGCCACGAGAACGACAATGGTGCGCACACAGGTGAGATCTCGATGGGGATGTTGGCGGACGCGGGCGCAAACGGGGTTTTGCTGGGGCATTCCGAGCGACGCGCCGATTGTGCCGAGACCGACCAGGCGCTGGCTCGCAAGGTGCCCGCTGCCTTGGCGGCGGGACTCACTCCCGTTCTATGCGTTGGCGAGTCAGAGTTCGAACGCGACGCCGGCAGCACGAAGGCTATTCTCGACACGCAGGTTCGCGAGGGATTGTCTGGCGTCGCGAAGGATCAACTTGGTGCAGTCGTTGTCGCCTACGAACCGATCTGGGCGATCGGGACCGGTAAATCCGCGACTCCTGAGATCGCACAAGAGGCCCATGCCTGGATTCGCGAGGAGTTGCGGGCGGTCGCTGGGGATACCGCTGACAGCATCCGGATTCTGTACGGTGGCTCCGTCAAGCCCGAGAATGCTGCCGAACTGATGGCACTGCCCGATGTGGATGGTGCGTTGGTCGGCGGGGCGGCGCTTGATGCCCTCAGTCTCCTGGCGATCGCGGCGGCCGCGCGGCCGTGACCAAACCCGTCGTCCTCGTCATCCTCGATGGCTGGGGCATTGCGCCGGCGGGGCCTGGTAATGCTGTCGAGTTGGCTGCGACGCCGAACTTCGACCGACTTTGGGCAGCGTGCCCCCACGGGCAGTTGGTCGCGTCTGGTCGCGAAGTCGGGCTCCCTGATGGACAGATGGGCAACTCGGAGGTTGGGCACCTCGCGATCGGCGCGGGGCGCGTTGTCGCACAGGATCTCGTCCGCGTCTCTGATGCCGCGGCGGAAGATTTTCGACACACACCAGCCTTGGTGGCGGCCTGCGAACGCGCCCGGGCGGGTTCGGGCACGCTGCATATCGTGGGCCTTGTTTCGGATGGTGGCGTACACAGCCATGTCGATCATCTCCGTGGGCTTGTCCGCCTGGCCGCGTCGATTGGCGTGCCGCACGTTGCCGTACATGCCATCACGGATGGGCGTGACGTCTCTCCCGACCAGTCGCTTGGGTTGCTGACCACGCTGGCCGACGAATGGAGCGACGGACCCGCGCGCATCGTCGACGTCTGCGGTCGCATTCTTGCGATGGATCGAGACCAGCGCTGGGAACGTACCGAGCGTGCCTGGCTGCTCTATACCGCCGGCGTTGGGGAGCGCAGTGCGTCCGTCGAGGATGCCATCACGGCCTCCTATGCGGCCGGCACGTCCGATGAATTCGTCGAGCCAACGCTGATCGGCGATGGCGGCGGACGGATCGCGCATGACGACGAGGTGGTCTTCCTCAACTTCCGTCCGGATCGCGCGCGGCAGATCTGCATGGCATTAGCGGACGAACCCTTCGATGGATTTGACCGCGGCGAACATGGCCCAGCACGGCTGACCGCAATGACGGCCTATTGGGATGGCCAGCCAGGGGCGATTGCCTTCACCGAAGATCGGCCGAGCGACGTTTTGGCGGATGCACTTGAGGGTGCGGGTATCGCTCAACTCCATGTCGCGGAGACCGAGAAATACGCCCACGTCACCTACTTCTTCAACGGCGGGCGAGAGCTCGAACATACGGGGGAGACGCGCAGCATGATCCCGTCGCCGCGCGACGTTGCGACGTACGACCTCAAGCCAGAGATGAGCGCTGCCGGTGTCGCCGCCGCCGCACTTGTCGGTATTCGAGATGGTGTGACGGGTTTTGTGATCGTCAACTTTGCGAATCCCGACATGGTCGGACACACCGGCGACATCCCTGCGGTCGTGCGTGCGGTTGAGGAGGTCGATCGGCAACTCGGCCTGGTCGTTGAGGCAATCGAGGAGGTCGGTGGGATCGCGTTGATTACCGCCGACCATGGCAACGCCGAGCAGATGCTGGAGGAGTCCGGACGCCCCCACACGGCGCATACGACGAACCCAGTTCCACTGATCCTGATCGGGTCGGATCGTTCGCTCGCATCGACAGGGCGACTCGCGGATCTCGCACCCACCGTGCTCGCGTTGCTCGAGGTATCACCGCCAGCCGAGATGACAGGGCAGTCGCTGCTGCGATAGGAGACGCCGAGGGTTACATGCCGAAGAGCAGGCGGTCAGCGAACTGTGGTGGTAGACCAGCGTCCGTAATCTCTTTGGCAGCGGTTGCGGTGTCGTAGACGACGCGGCGAAACTCGACGCGCACCGGTATGTCGTCGTCGATATCGAGGACGAGGTAGGACGCGCGACTGTCGCCGTCCCGAGGCTGACCGACCGAGCCAGGGTTGGCAAACAGACGAACGTCGTCGCCAAGGATCTCTTCTCGCCCAGTCGGGGCATGGCCACCGGTCACTCGATCGCCCACGCTCCGAGCCGACATCGGCACGTGCGTATGACCGACCAGCACGACTTTGGCATCAGGAGCGTGTGCAAGCGCAATCGAGGCACCAGGACCATCGATCACGTACTCCCAGATCGGATCGCGGGGAGAGCCATGGGCAAGCGTCACCGCATCGACGGTCTCGATCGGCTCGAGCGTTGTCAGCCACGCCTCTTGCTCGGCGCCGAGGACCTCACGGGTCCAACGGGCGGCTCGGCCGGCATCGCCGCCAAAACGGGCAACGTTGACCTTGCCGAGCACAGCCAAGTCGTGATTGCCAGCGAGCACGATGTCGGCGCGGGTGCGGATCAGGTCGACGCACTCGTTTGGACGGGCTCCATAGCCGACGGTGTCGCCCAAACACCAGAGTGCATCGAAGCGATCACCCTCTGCTTCGAGGACGGCTTCGAGCGCCTGGAGGTTGCCATGAATATCGGAGAGAACAACGACGCGCATCTCGTCACACGATAGGCGAGATGTCGCGCTGCACTCCGGGAGTAGACTGCGCGTATGGACCAGAATGAGCAACCAGAACGCCAGCTAAACATCCACTTCACGCCTGAGGAGATGGCAGGGCACTACGCGAACTTCGCCAATGTCTCGCACTCAGACTACGAGTTCACGATTACGTTCGCTCGCGTGGATCACGAGTTCGACGGCCCAGAGATCCCAGGCGTCGTTGTGAGCCGCATCAACCTCTCACCACAGTTCATGGGTGAGTTGCTCGACGCGATGCACGACAACTACGACAAGTGGTCGGCGCGCGAAAGCATTCGTGACCTTCCCGAGGTCGGCGACGACCACCTGGAGGCATAGCCTCGCTTCGGCTCGTGGTTGTTGGACGCGCTCGGGGTGGTCTCGCTGAGGCTGCGGCCGATTACGAGGCGCGCATCGCCAAACTCGCCAAGTTCGAGGTTGTGGTCGTCAAAGACGAACCGCTTGATCGAGGGACTGCAGCGGAGATCCGTCAGCGTGAAGCGGATCGCATCGAGGCGGCAACGGCAGGTTGGACGGTGGTGTCGTTCGATCGCAATGGCGAACAGGTGACGAGTGAGCGATTGGCAGAACTGGTCGGCGAGCTCGAGGAACGAGCTCCACAGAAGGCGGCTTTTGTGGTTGGGGGAGCGGAGGGAATCGACCTGCGTATCCTCGGGGCGAGCGCGTATCAGCTGGCGTTCGGTCGAGCCACGTTGCCTCATCAGTTGGCGCGCGTCGTCGCGGTTGAGCAGTTGTACCGGGCCTTGACGATTCGTCGCGGTCTGCCGTATCACCGTTAGCACCAGCGCCGCAACGCCAGTGCTTTGCCACGATTCGCCTGTGATCGATCCCGTCGCCGACCTGCACGCAGCCCTCACGTCAGCGGTCGCCGGCCTGACGGGGGGAGAGGTGCCCGACCTGGCGCTCGAACGGCCCGCCAATCCCGAGCACGGTGACTACGCAACGAGTGTCGCGATGCGACTGGCGCCACTGCTCGGCAAATCGCCGCGCGACATAGCGCAGGAGCTCGCCGGTGTCGTGGAGGGGTTGCCGACGATCGCCTCCGTCGAGATCGCCGGTCCTGGCTTCCTCAATCTTCGGCTTTCCCACGATTGGTATCGCAGCACTCTGACCGAGATGCTGGCTGCGGGTAGCGAATTCGGTCGCCACGATCGGATTGCGGGGGCTGAGACACTGGTCGAGTTCGTGTCTGCCAATCCGACTGGTGATCTCACCATCGGCTCGGCTCGCAACGCCGCCTACGGTGACTGTGTCTCGCGATTGCTCGATTTTGCGGGTCAGAAGGTGACCCGCGAGTACTACTTCAACGACGCGGGCAACCAAATCACCCTATTTGGACAGTCCGTTCGTGCGCGACGTCTCGGCGAGGAAATCCCGGAGGGCGGGTATCCCGGCGACGAGATCCTCGAGGTGGCGAACGCCCTCGATTTGGCTGACGACGCACCTCTCGACGACTGGACGGCGCGCGGTGTGGCCGTGATGATCGACCGCATTCGCACTGGGCTCGAGCGCATGCGCGTCACGTTCGACCTGTGGACGAGCGAACAGACGCTCCATTCCAGCGGCGCGGTGACCGCCGCCATCGAACGCGCCCGCAGCGAGGGCCACGTCTTCGAGCAGGATGGCGCGACCTGGCTACGCACGACAACGTTTGGTGATGACAAGGATCGCGTCTTACTCAAGGCCGATGGTGAGACGACCTATTTTGCTGCTGACCTCGCCTACATCGATCTCAAGTTCAAGCGCGGTGCCACACGAGCGATCTACGTACTCGGTGCCGACCATCACGGCTACATCCAGCGACTCAAGGCCGGCGCTGCGTGCCTCGGGCTCGATGCGGACGCCGTTGAGGTGCTGATCTATCAGTTGGTTACCGTCAGTGGTGAGCGGATGGGGAAGCGTCGCGGCAACGTCATCACGCTCAACGAGTTGGCCGAGGCAATTGGCGTCGACGCAGCGCGGTATTTCCTGGTCGAGCGTTCGCACGATCAAATGCTCGATATCGATCTCGATCTCGCAGTCGAAAACAGCAGCAAGAACCCCGTCTATTACGTCCAATACGCGCATGCGCGTTGCCAGTCGATTCTGCGGAAGGCCGTCGAAGAGGGGCTCGCCGTCGAGGGTGTCGGATCCTCGCATGTGCCTGAGGGCCCCGAGATGACTCTGGTGCGACGGCTCGCGGAGTGGCCGGACGTGGTGGCCACAGCGGCAGAGTTGCGTGCTCCCCATCGCATCGTGACGTGGGTCCACGAGCTGGCGGCCGACTTCCACGCCTTTCATCACGATCTCTATGTGCTGCACGAGGATGCCGACACGCGCGCCTTTCGTCTCTCCGCTGTTCGCGCCACGGGTGAGGCTCTCACGCGCGCGCTTGGTCTGATTGGTGTCGAAGCCCCGGACCGCATGTGATCGACGTTCGTTGCATCCTGGCCGACGAAGGCAGCCTGTTGCGCGAGGTTCGTCTCGCGGCGCTCGCAAATGCGCCCGGCGCATTCCTCGAGACGCTGGACGAGGTTGCCGCCGACTCAGAGGACGTCTGGGATGCCCGTGCGGCGTCGAGTACCGGCGAAGGCGACGCCTTGATCATGCTTGCCCTCCATGAAGGCAGGCCCGTTGGCATGGCAGGGGTCGCGCGCGAATTTGGGCAACGCCGTCGTCACCGCGCGACGCTTTGGGGCGTCTGGCTTGACCCGGCACAGCGTGGACGGGGAGTCGGTCGCCAGTTGGTCACCACCGCGCTCGATTGGGCACGTGAGCGCGATGTCCGAGCTGTATACCTCGAAGTGGTGGAGAACGAAGATCCGAGTTGGAGCCTGTACGGCCGCCTTGGGTTCGTCCGACGCGAGGTCGATCCGTTCGGAGCCCACGTCGATGGCCATGATGTCGCGCTGGAGCACCTCGTACTCGTTCTGTAGAGCACGCCTGCGGTCACGTGTGGGCAGGAAGACGTCGTCTGGGGTGGAATCCGCTCACTATTGGATCAGCGGCGGAGGTCGTCAGGCCGCTGGTGGACTCGATCTACAGCACTAAGCCGCATCGCCTGCGGCCGCGAAGTATAATCTGCGACACAAAAGGAGTTAAGACTTGAGCAGCACCATTGCAGCACCCCTGACCAGCAGCGACTATCGCGTCGCCGACCTCTCGCTCGCCGAATGGGGTCGCAAGGAGATCACGATCGCCGAGCACGAGATGCCCGGTTTGATGTCGTTGCGGGAGGAGTATGCCGCCGAGCAGCCACTTGCCGGTGCGCGCATCACTGGCTCGCTGCACATGACGATTCAGACGGCTGTCTTGATTGAGACGCTCGTCGTGCTCGGTGCTGAGGTGCGTTGGGCAAGCTGCAACATCTTCTCGACGCAGGACCAGGCTGCTGCCGCGATCGCGGTCGGCCCGCATGGCACCGTTGACGAGCCGCGCGGTGTCCCCGTCTTCGCCTGGAAGGGCGAGACGCTCGAGGAGTATTGGTGGTGCACCGAGCAGGCCATGACGTGGCCCGACAGTGGACCGAACATGATTCTCGACGACGGTGGCGACGCCACCATGCTCGTCCACAAGGGTCGCGAGTACGAGCTGGCCGGTGCGGTTCCTGACCCCTCGACGGGTGAGTCTGAGGAGTTCCAGGTCTTCCTGACGCTCCTCCAGGCCTCCGTCGCTGCCGATGGTCACAAGTGGACCACGATTGCCGACGGCATCAAGGGTGTCACCGAAGAGACCACGACGGGCGTGTTGCGTCTGGCTCAGATGTTTGACGAAGGTACGCTGCTGTTCCCGGCGATCAACGTCAACGACTCCGTTACCAAGAGCAAGTTCGACAACCTCTACGGCTGCCGCCACTCGCTCGTCGACGGCATCAACCGCGGTATCGACCTGATGCTCGCCGGCAAAATGGCCGTCGTCTGCGGCTTCGGCGACGTCGGGAAGGGCTCGGCTGAGTCGCTGCGCGTGCAGGGTGCACGTGTCGCCATCGCCGAGATTGATCCGATCTGCGCGTTGCAGGCTCTGATGGAGGGCTACGACGTTGTCCTGCTTGACGATGTGATCTCGCAGGCCGACATCATCATCACGGCGACCGGTAACCGCGACATCGTGACGGTTGAGCACATGGCGAAGATGAAGAACAACGCCGTGCTCGGCAATATCGGTCACTTCGACAACGAGATCGACATGGCCGCGTTGGCCGAGTACCCCGGTATTCGCCGCGAGAACGTGAAGCCGCAGGTTGACCAGTGGTTCTTCGAGGATGGTCACGCGATCATCGTCTTGAGCGAAGGCCGCCTGCTCAACCTTGGCAACGCCACGGGACACCCGAGCTTCGTGATGAGCGCTTCGTTTACGAACCAGGTCATCGCCCAGATCGAGTTGTTCGGGCACACCAAGGACTACCCGCTTGGCGTTCACGTCTTGCCGAAGCATCTCGACGAGAAGGTCGCACGGTTGCACGTCACCGCACTTGGTGGCCAGCTGACCGAGTTGCGTCCCGATCAGGCCGCCTACATTGGCGTCCCAGTCGAGGGTCCGTACAAGGCCGATCGGTACCGCTACTAAGCGATCCGTTCGTTAGGCTGGTCGGATGGTCGAAGACCGCGACGTAGTGATTATCGGTGGCGGTATCGCCGGGATGACCGCTGCGCGCGAGCTTCGCGACCTCGATCCGCTGATCCTCGAGTCCTCAGAGCGCGTCGGTGGTCGTGTCTGGTCCAAGCGGCGCGGCGACCTTGCGTTGTCGGTCGGCGCCCATATGTTTCCGCCGCCCGATTCGATCATTGGTCGCCAGGTCGATGAGTTCGGGCTCGAGGTCTTGCCGATCACCGGGTCGATGCTCAATATCGCGATGAACGACCGCATCGTGGCGGGCGCACGACCGGAGGCGTTTCCGCTCAAGCTCGCCCTGTCGCTGCGTGGGCGCGTAGCGTTCGCGCGTGCCGGACTCAAGGTCCGCAAGGCCGTGGCCGAGCACGAAGCGGCCGTCATTCGCCGTCCGGGTGATACCGAGGCGATGATTCGCCTGCGTTCGATGCAGGCTGGGGGAGACATCTCGTTTGGTGACTATCTCGGGTCTCTCCACCCAGAGGCAGAGCGAATCTTCCAGGCGCTCTGCAATCGCTCGAGTGGTGACTTGGACTCGATCACGAAGGCATCGATGGCGACGCTGTTCGCCCACGTCTGGGATTCCGGCGATTTGGGACGCAACATGCGTGGCGGATCAGGCCTCCTGGTTGACGCGCTTGGACAGGATCTGGCTCCACACATCCGCCTCCAGACGGCGGTCACCCGAATCGCGGTCACCGCTTCGGGCGTTGATGTGGAGTACGTCGGCCCCGACGGGGCCGGCACAATTCATGCACGCACGGTGGTTCTCGCGATTCCGGCGCCGTTGATTCCTGCGTTGTTCGGAGAGTCGTTACCGGCCGACACGGCCTCTGCTCTCGCGCGCGTAACGATCGGCCCAACCACGGTGCTCAGCGTGCTCACGGACGAGACTGAGCCCATGCCCTGGGATGACATCTACTC
Organism: Actinomycetota bacterium; assembly: GCA_947481755.1. Classification (GTDB taxonomy): domain Bacteria; phylum Actinomycetota; class Thermoleophilia; order Gaiellales; family F1-60-MAGs149; genus F1-60-MAGs149. The sequence goes on from CANKHS010000021.1 coordinate 9,445, forward strand.
GCTGTTGACCCCCGATTGTCGTTTCAACATGTTCTTCAATCACTCGAACGCGTTTCACGCGACAGGTGCGCCAAAGCAGGGCAGCCTGTTGATGATCTATGGCGGTGGAGGACGCGCTCGTGCGCTGGCGGGCCTGACGGACGCCGAGAAGGAGCGTGCGTTCCTCGACGATCTCCACCGGCTCTATCCCCAGACCCGCGGGCACATCGCGGAGACGTGGCTGATGCCGTGGCAGTACGCCGTGCCGCACGCCACGCCGGGTCGGTGGCGTGTGCAGGAGACGCTCGATCGCGGCATTGCAGATCGTGTCTTCCTCGCGGGCGACTGGGTCGGCGAGTTCGGCGCGATGGAGACGGCAGCCGAGACGGGAGTCGACGCGGCCGCTGCCGCCCGGCGCGTGTTGAGTGCTGATCGGGCCTGATTGCGTTGTTACCGTGTCACCGCCGACCACGTAGGAGTGTCCGATGACGTCGATCGATGATCTCAAGGGTTTTAGTTATCCGCTGACCCCGGGTGGCAAGTCGTCGTTAGTGGGTGAGATGCCGTGGCACTACGCGACGGAGTACCTCAACATTGCGTACCGGACCGACCCTGCCGTGATTGCCTCGTATCTGCCGGCACCGCTCGAGCCAGGCCCAGAGCCCGACATGGCCTACGTTGCGTTTAGTCGCTGGTGGTCCGTGTGGGATTCCGAGCAAGACATGGCGTTCGTCAACCCCGAGCGCACGCAGTACCAAGAGGCCGCGATCTGGGTCAACTGTTCCTATCAGGGCGAGCCGGGTCAGATCTGTCTCCAGATCTGGGTTAGCAACGACTTCACGATGGCGCGCGGCTGGTTTATGGGCTTCGCCAAGAAGCTCGGTCAGGTGCACGTGACCGACTACCACCCGCTCAACCCCGTGCAGCAGCCACTGGGTCCAGGCAGTCGCCTCAAGGGGTACGTCGTGGCGCATGGTGAGCGGCTAATCGAGGGTACGATGGAGGTCGAGCGCCGCATCACGCGCGAGGAACTTCCGCCGCCGATGGGCCGTCCGCTGTTCCACATCCGCCACTTTCCGAGCATCGTTCGCGGCGCGAAGCCCTCGGTGCTCGAACTGGTCAAACTCGGCGCCGAGAACATGACCTTCGGCGAAGAGCTCTGGGCCGGCAAGGGCGACCTGACGTTCCTGCCCTCCGAGATCGAGGAGCACATGGCGCTCGCCCCGACCGAGATCGTCGGTGCGTATCGCTATTCGTCGGGCTACACGTTCCCCGGCGGAGAAGTGCTGCATTCCTGGGTTTAAGACTCGCTTAGGCCCGGTCGACGAGGTCATCCGCAGGCAACATGCGATGCGGTGGAGAATCACGCTAGTTCGCCTATGATCCGGTTCCACGCGGGCGTAGCTCAGTTGGTAGAGCGTGTGCTTCCCAAGCATAAGGTCGTGGGTTCGAGACCCATCGCCCGCTCTTTTGTGACACCTCTGTGCAGCAACGTGTCATATCGCGATCACGCATCAATGCACGGTTTCGGAGGAGTTTTGTCCTCCGCGCAGAAATCCGCTACATGCAGTTTCCAATGTCGGTCGAGCGCGTGTCGCAGATGCAGGTGCGTCGTGCCGCTCTCGTGCCGATCGGTGTGCTCGGTCTCGTGCTTGTTGTCGGCCTTGGACTGGTCGGGTTTCGCGGGATCGAGGCAACGGGTGCGTTCAATGTTGACCGTGTGCAGGTCACGGGAGCAGGTAACTTTTCCGCAACCGTGCGGAAAACTGCGTTTCTGACGGCGGGTGACACCAGCATGCTGTCCGTCAACCCTGCAGCTGTCGCGGTGGCGATCGCAAGCCTTCCACGCGTTAAGGCGGCCTACGTCGACCGTGCGTTTCCGAACACCCTCACAATCACGGTAGTTCCCGAACGTGCCGTCGCGATCGCGCCAACGGGGTCAGGTCGAGTGGTGTTGGCCGCTTCGGGTCGTGTGCTCGGGCCAGTCAACGGCGGTTCAATGGGCCTGCCAATCGTGGCCGCGGCACCGAGTGACATTCCGGGGCCTGGAGGTACGGTCAGCGCTCCCGGTGTGATCGCAGAGCTGGCTCTCGCCTCAGCGCGCAGCAAGTCCCTCCACTTCACCGCCATTGGGTACGGTCAGGATGGCCTGGTTGGTCGGACCGCGCAGGGTGCCGAAATACGGGTTGGGGATGGCGATCAGCTTGGTGTCAAGTTGAAGGTTGCGCGCTCTGTCTTACGTCGCGCGGGGCAGGATGTTCAGTACGTTGACGTGACGGTCCCGGCGGCGCCTGTGCTGCGTCAGGGCGCACCCGATACGTTGACCGCAAACGCTCCGGCACCAACAACCGCGGCGATCAGTTCGGATTCTGGCAACCTTGGAACCTGGGTAGCGGGAGCAGCACCTGCCGAGAGTATCCGCACGGTGTTTGGCTAGGCTCAGGATGAGGTTGAGAAATTTTTGTAGGCATCAATCGAAGACTGAGACTTGCGGGGTTGACGCTGGTTGCAGGAATTTAGTACACTGGACGAGGTTCTCGCCTGACGGCGGGGGCCATTCGTGTTTGAGGAACCAAACCTTTACCTTACGTAGACGTAGAGACTGAGCGGAGGACGATCATGGCAATGCGAGACGGTAGCGGGGCATATCTGGCAGTCATCAAGGTCGTCGGCGTGGGCGGCGGCGGCACCAACGCGGTCAATCGCATGGTCGATGCGGGACTACGTGGTGTCGAATTTATCGCGGCCAACACGGACGCACAGGCGCTGTTGATGACGGATGCTGACGTCAAGATCCAGCTTGGTGGCAAGATTACGCGCGGCCTCGGCGCCGGCGCGAATCCCGATGTCGGTCGTGAGGCCGCTGTTGAGAGTAAGGAAGAGATCAAAGAGGCGCTGCGTGGTGCCGACATGGTCTTCGTGACCGCGGGCGAGGGTGGCGGCACGGGTACCGGAGCTGCACCAGTCATTGCTGAGGTCGCTCGCGAGCTCGGTGCGCTGACCGTTGGTATCGTCACGCGCCCGTTCGGTTTCGAAGGTCGTCGCCGCGCTGAGCAGGCCGACCGCGGTGTCGAAGAGCTGGCAGCACACGTCGATACGATCGTCGTGATCCCGAACGACCGCCTGCTCAACCTGGTTGAGCGCCGCACCTCGATCGTCGATGCCTTCCAGATGGCCGACGACGTCCTGCGCCAAGGTGTCCAGGGCATTACCGACCTGATTACGATTCCCGGACTGATCAACCTCGACTTTGCGGATATCCGCACGGTCATGCGCGATTCTGGCACCGCTCTGATGGGCATTGGTCAGGCTGCCGGCGATCGTCGAGCTGGAGAAGCAGCGCGCGCAGCCATCTCCTCGCCGCTGCTCGAGTCGAGCGTGCAGGGCGCGACGGGCATCCTGCTCAACATCACGGGTGGTTCGGAACTCGGGTTGTTCGAGGTCAACGATGCAGCCGAGGTTATTGCCGGCGCTGCCGATGCCAACGCCAACATCATTTTCGGCGCGGTTATCGACGAGGCAATGGGCGATCACATTCGTGTCACCGTCGTTGCCACGGGCTTCGACCGCAAGCCCGCTCCGATGCCGCGCAAGTCCGCGTCGTCGAGCGACCGTCCCGAGCCCCCAAACCCGACGTCGACGTTGGAGTTTGAGATTCCATCGCCGCGTTCGCTTGAGGTTTCGGACGACGCGCTGGATGTGCCGAGCTTCCTGAAGCTCGACGACTGAGGCAGTACTGATGGGCGAGCACGAGGCGAGCGGTCCGCTCTGGGCAGGCCGACTTGAGGGCGGACTGCATCCGGATGTCCTCGCGTTGTCGCAGTCGCTCGACATCGACTGTCGACTGCTGCCGTATGACGTGGCGGCCTCGAAGGCCCACGCACGGATGCTGGGTCGTCAGGGCATCATTCCGGCCGATGACGCCGCTGCGATCGTGCAGGCGCTCGACGCAGTCACGATCGACGACGGCGCCACAGACGAGGACGTGCACTCGCTGATCGAGCGGCAGCTCGTCGCTCAGCTAGGTGACGTCGGTCGTCGGGTGCACGCCGGACGGTCGCGCAACGATCAGGTAGCAACAGCGTTTCGCCTCTGGTGCCGAGCGCATGCCTTTGCGTTGATTCAGGCGACCGCCGACCTCCAGACCGTACTCGTCTCGCGAGCGCAGACGGACGGGTCGGCCGTGCTGCCAGCCTTTACACACCTGCAGCGTGCTCAGCCCGTGCCGCTCGCCCATCATCTGGCCGCGCACGTCTGGAGCCTCCAACGTGACATCGGGCGTTTCCAAGCCGCACAAGACGCTGCGGATGTCTCGCCGCTTGGTGCGGGCGCCCTGGCCGGGTCCAGTCTGCCGCTCGACCCAGTCGGTGTGGCTGCCGACCTCGGGATGGCCGCGTCGTTTACCAACTCTCTGGACGCGGTCTCGGATCGCGACTTTGCGGTTGATTTGCTCTACGCCTGCACGCTCTGCCTCGTCCACTGCTCGCGGATGGGTGAGGAGCTGATTCTCTGGACGTCACAAGAGTTTGGCTGGGCCGCACTCGCCGACGACGTGGCGACCGGGTCGAGCATGATGCCGCAGAAGAAGAATCCGGATGTGGCCGAACTAGCC
>CANKHS010000022.1 GCA_947481755.1 Actinomycetota bacterium
CGGCATCGAAAACCTCAATCGCCTCGCTGCTGTAGCGATCGCGCAGTCGCTCGAGTGCTCGCCGGATCTTGCCGCGGTCCGTGCCGCTGAGCAGGTAGACCGGTGCGAGTGGTGTTGCGGACACCACGCCATCCTACTGCGCTCGCCGCCTGCGGTCGCCGCAGTGCGACGATTAGCGCGAGCAGGCCGCAGCCGACGAGGACGACCGTGTCGGGCACGACCAACGCCAACCACTCGCCCATTCGTGCGCACCAGAGAATCCACAACGCCGGCCATTGCGAGCACCAGGCAATGCCCGCCCCCGCAGATGGCGCCAATGGTGTGACGATCGTCGCGATGAGCGCCGACCACAGCGCAAGTGGCACCGCAGGCGTGGCGAAGAGATTCGATGGCAACGAGGCAAAGATCGCCGCTCGCCCAAAATGCCACCACGAGATCGGTGCCGTGGCGAGGGTCGCAGCGCCCGTCACCAGGAGCGCTGTGGCGACGACGTACGGAAGCGACGTCGCCTCGGAAATCCGTCGCGCGTAGGGCGCGGCGAGCAAGATGCCGGCCACGGCAACAAACGACAGTTGCAGCCCCGGGTCGTAGATCGACCAAGGATTCCACACCAGCAGACAACCAAAACCGAGGGCCAGCGCACGCCACGCATCTCGCGGCCGCCCGACCAGCCACGTCAGACAGCCGACGATGCCCGCGACACCGGCCCGCAGCACGCTGGGCGAGGGCCCAACGATGCCGACGTAGAGAATGATCACCAACAACGAAAACACGAGCGCCTGTCGACGCGTGCCACCAACACTCCACGTCGCCAGCACCACCAAGGCAACGAGCAGGGCGACGTTGCCACCCGAGACCGCCAAGAGGTGCGCTAAGCCGGAGGCACGAAAGGCCAAGACGGCCTGGGACGACATGCCCGCGCTGCCACCGAAGGCAAGCCCCACCACGATCTGGCCGGGATCCCCCACCCCGGCGGGTTCGAGGGCACGGACGGCGGCGGTGCGAGCGCGATCGGCGAGACCCCAGAGACCACCGCGCCGCCCGATCACCTGCTGACTACCGACGCGCAAGACGGCATGGATGCCTTGATGCGCAAGCCACGCCTGCTCGTCGAAGCCATCCTGCGGCCCACGCGGTGCCGACACGCTGCCGCTGACCCGCAGAATGCTACCGCGATCGGGACCATGGCTCCCGTTGATGCGCAACAGGACTGGACCGCCCGTAGCGCCGAGCACCTCCCCCGTCGCGATGCGGCTGTAGCCGCTGCCGTGCCAGGCCTCGGTTACCACCACGGGCAGGCCATTGACCGAGTGGCCGAGCAGTGGTCGTAGCGGTTCGGTAGCGAGTCGTCCGATTTGGTAGTTACCAACGAGAAAGCCGAGCGCCAGCAGGACGACACCTGCGATTACCGACCAACGCTGTCTTGACCGAAGCACCGCGAGCAGGACACCGCCTCCCAGCCCCAGCAGGAACAGCCAACGCGGCACGCTTGGCAACGCCAGCACTGCGCCCACCCCGAGCAGATAGCCAACGAGGTCGGGCAGGGCCGGTCGACGAATGTGCATTAGGGCGCAACGAGGTCACGCAAGGCCTCCAGCTTGGACGGTCCAATGCCCGGCACCTCCATCAGATCGTCCGCGGTCTTGAATCCCCCGTGCGCATCGCGCCAATCCAGAATGCGTTGAGCCGTTGCTGGCCCCACTCCGGGCAGAGCGTCGAGCGCCGTCACATCCGCGCTGTTGAGGTGGACGACGCCACTGGTCGCCGATGCCGGTCCAGCGCCCGTGGGAGCCGCTCCCGCACCGGGTGTGAAGGCCTCGGGGACAAGCACCTGCTCACCGTCAATCAGAAGCGCAGCCAGATTGACAGTGACGGCATCGGCTTTGGCAGTCACCCCACCGGCCTTCTCGATCGCATCGACGACACGCTTGCCCTGTGCCAGTTGGTAGACCCCGGGTTTCCTGACCGCGCCCGTCACGTAGACCACGAGTGGCTCTTCCGCTGCTGGTGCGACACCGCCGACGCCGTCAGTCACCGTGGAGGAGGTGACGATCGGCATCGGCGGGCTCGCTTCGCCTCCACGACCACGGAGGAACGTCACGGCAGCCGCGAGGAGGAGGATCGCGGCGAGTCCGAAGAGGAGCGTTCTACGGTCGAGTGGAGGCATGGCAGGAGCCTGCCAACCAGCGCCTCGCATTCGTCGCGCACTCACGCGCACTAATTGCACAGACGCAGCCCGCTTGCGCGCGCTACTTGACGACGATGTTGACGAGCTTGTCCGGAACCACGATCTCCTTGACAACTTCGCGACCCGCGATGTGCTCGGCGATCTTCGGCAACTCGCGCACGAGTCGCACCACCTCGTCGTTCGGTAGTCCTCGCGGCAACTCGATGCGCTCGCGCACCTTGCCGTTGACCTGCGCAACGCACGTAAAGGTGTCGGACACGAGCAGCGCGGGATCGACGACCGGCCAGGGCGACTCCCACAAACGCGAGCCACCCAGCTGCTCCCACAACTCCTCGGCGATATGCGGCGCGAAAGGCTGGATGAGGCAGACGAGTGTGCCAGCAGCGTGGCGCAGGACCTGCCCGCCGACTGGATCGCCGATCAATTCGTCGCGCGCCTTCTCGATACCGTTGAGCAACTCCATCGACGCAGCGATTGCCGTGTTGAATTGCAGGCGACGATCGATGTCTTCGGTGACGCGCTGCGTCGTCTGGTGCGTCAGGCGCAGCAGGTCGAGCGCCGCCCCCTCTGCCCCACTCGGCGCGGCGGGCAAGGCCTCGCCGGGCACCTCACTCGCAATGCGTTGCACGGCCTTCCAAAGACGATCGAGGAAGCGCGATGGTCCAAGCACGCCATTGTCGGACCATTCCTTGTCCTGGTCGGGCGGGCCCATAAAGAGCACGTACATGCGCAGGGCGTCGGCGCCATAGCGATTGACGATCGCGTCGGGGGCGACAACGTTGCCCTTCGACTTGGACATCTTGGCGCCGTCCTTGTAGATCATCCCCTGCGTAAAGAGGTTCGCAAACGGCTCCTCAAAGCCCACAAAGCCCGCGTCGAACAGCACCTTCGTAAAGAACCGGCTGTAGAGCAGATGCAGGATCGCGTGCTCAACGCCACCGATGTACTGGCCAACCGGCAGCCACCAGTCGACCGCAGCCTTGTCGAAGACCTTTGTGTCGTCGTGCGCCGAGATGTAGCGCAGGTAGTACCAAGAGGAATCGACGAAGGTGTCCATCGTGTCGGTCTCGCGCAAGGCCGCAGCGCCGCACGTCGGACAGGGGACGCTGCGCCATTCCTCGGCGGCCGCCAATGGCGAGCGACCCTTCGGTGCGTAGTCCTCAATCTCGGGCAGGACCACCGGCAGATCGGCGTCTGGCACCGGCACGAGTCCGCAGGACGGGCAATCGATGATCGGAATCGGCGCGCCCCAATAGCGTTGGCGCGAAACGAGCCAGTCGCGCAGGCGATAAGCGGTCTTGGTCTCGCCCCGGCCTTCCTCGGCCAGCCAGGCAGCAACCGCCGTCTTGGCCTCCGAGACCGCGAGCCCATCGAACTGGCCCGAGTTGACGAGCAAGGCATCCTCGCCGGCTGAGGTATACGCCTCGGCCTGGACATCGACCTCTCCGTCCGCTGCAGAGACGACCTGGCGAATCGGAAGACCGAAGAGTGTCGCGAAGGCGTGGTCGCGATCGTCGTGGCCCGGCACGGCCATGATCGCGCCGGTGCCGTACTCGACGAGCACGTAGTCGGAGACCCAGACCGGTATCTCCTCAAGCGTGACGGGATTGACGACCCGCCGACCAGTGTCGACGCCCGTCTTGGGCCGGTCGTCGCGCATGCGATCGGCAACCGACTCGGCGCTGCGACGGCGCACGTAGTCCATTACCTCGGCCTCAGCAGCCGTGCCCTGTACCAGTTCACTGATCAGGGGATGCTCGGGCGCCAGCACGAAGAAGGTGGCGCCAAACAGCGTGTCGGGACGCGTCGTAAAGACGGGGATCTCGGCCTCGCTATCGACAACGCGAAAGACCACCTCGGCGCCGTGCGAACGACCGATCCAGTTGCGCTGCATCGTCAACACGCGCTCGGGCCAGTTTTCCAACTGGTCCATATCGTCGAGCAGGCGATCGGCGTAATCGGTGATGCGAAAGAACCACTGGTCGAGATCGCGCGCCTCGACCTCGGCACCACAGCGCTCACAGCAGCCATCCACGACCTGCTCGTTGGCGAGCACCGTCTGATCCTGCGGACACCACTTGACGGCGGCCGTGCGCTTGTACGCCAGGCCGCGCTCGAACATCTGCAAGAAAATCCACTGGGTCCAGCGGTAGTAGGCGGGGTCCGACGTCGAGAGCTCGCGGCTCCAGTCGATCGACCAGCCCATCCGCAGCATCTGCTCGCGGATACGCGCGATGTTGTGGGCCGTTACCTCGGCGGGCTTACCACCCGTCTTGATCGCTGCATTCTCGGCCGGCAGACCAAATGAGTCGTACCCCATCGGGTGAAGAACCTGGAAACCGGTACGGCGACGAAAGTGCGAAACGACGTCGCCCATCGTGTAATTGGTCACGTGCCCCATGTGCAGATCGCCCGAGGGGTACGGCAGCATCTCGAGGACGTACGCACGCGGTCGGTCGTCATTGGCCGGATCGCTTGGGTTGGGCGTCTCGAACGCGCGTTCGTCGGCCCAGACGGCTTGCCAGCGGGCTTCGATTGCTTGAGGGTCGTAACGCTCCATAACGGCAGGATACGTGGCGCTCGCACAAAGCACGGCACTGCATGTGGTAAAAAACCGCGTAATTTCCCACTCATCGCAAATCAGACACGGTGCGAAGAGAAGAAAAGATACGAGTACGTGTCTACGTTACCTACGGAGGAGAGAACAATAGAACTGACCTCGACACAAGAGACAATCTTGTGGGCCGGGACGATCGGAATGGCGCTCGGCGCGATTATTATCGCGCTGGTCGGCTTCCGGCTGCCGAAAGCTGAACGCCATCACGTGACGGCGAGTTTCTTCGTCTGCGCGATTGCAGCATGTGCGTACTACGCCATGACGACCGGTATCGGCACGATCACAGTCAACGGTTACGAGATTTTCTTCGCTCGCTACGCCGACTGGGTATTTACGACTCCTCTGCTCTTGCTCGGCCTCGTAACGGTCGGCATTGCTGCAGCGGCGGGTGGAGAAGCTGGGCGTGAGCGCGGCGGATTGATCGGCTTCGTGCTCGGCGCGGATATTCTGATGATCGTGACGGGCTTCATTGCGGCACTCCGCAACGGCCACGACGATAAGTGGGTGTGGTACGCAATCAGCTGCGTGTTCTTCCTGCTCGTCCTGTGGGCCGTCTACGGCCCCGTCAAGGAGTACGTCTCCAGCGACATGAAGCCGCTGTACACGCGCCTCTTGTCGATCCTGACGGTCCTGTGGCTGATCTACCCCGTGCTTTGGGTCCTAGGCACCGAGGGTACGGGCACACTGAGCCTGACGGGCGAAATCGCCGTCTTCGCGGTGATCGATGTTCTCGCCAAGGTCGGCTTCGGCCTCCTGCTCGTCACGGGTGTCGGCAAAACGGCCAAGCACGTCGCGTAAAGCGTTGCTGGTTGTCCGAGCTTCGAGCCTCCGCGGCTCGAAGCTCGGACAACTACGCACGTCCCCACGGAGCCAACGCACCACCATCGGTACGAGTGGCACTGATGCGCAAGAGCCGGTTGTATTTCGCGAGCCGCTCCGACTGCGTCAACGACCCGACTTTCAACTGACCAGGCCCGGCGGCTATCGCCAAATCGGCCAACCAGTCGTCCTCGGTCTCGCCTGAGCGGGCACTCACCACGACGCGCCAGTGCTCCTCACGGGCACGTGCCGCAACGGCGAGCGCGTCCGACAGCGTGCCGACCTGATTGGCCTTGACCAGCACCGCATTGGCAGCATTGGTCGAGATCGCCTGCTCGAGGCGATCGAGTTGGGTACAGAGAAGGTCGTCGCCGATGATCTGAACTCGAGGCCCAAGCGCGGCCGTCAGCCCGGGCCAGGGTGCCCAATCGTCCTCGCCGAACGGATCTTCGATGCTGACAATCGGAAAGGCCTGAGTCCACGCAATCAGACGTTCAGACCACACGTCTGCTCTGACGGTCTCGTTGTCTGCAGCGAGGCGGTAGCCACCGTCCACGACGAGATGACTAGCCGCAACATCGAGGCCGATCGCAATCTCGTCTCCCGGTGTGAACCCGGCACGCTCAATCGCCGCCACGAGGAGTTCAAGACCATCGCGATTGCCAAGATCGGCGGCAAAACCACCCTCGTCGGCTCGAAGCAGCGTCCGCCCACGAGTGCGCAACTCATCGGCCAAGGCAGCCAGCACCCGTGCAACGTGCTCGATCGCCTCCGGAAACGTTGAGGCCGCTACGGGAATGGCGAGATAGTCCTGGAGGTCAACACTGTGCTCGGCGTGGAGTCCGCCCGAGAGGGCGTTGACCATCGGCCGCGGCAGAACAGACGACTGATCGCCACCGAGGTGTTGCCAGAGCGGTACGTCCTGTGCCATGGCGGCAGCGCGCGCCGTCGCCACCGAGGTGGCGAGAATCGCGTTGCCGCCAAGTCGCGAGCAGTTTGGCGTACCGTCGAGAGTGCGCAGCGTGGCATCGATCTGCAGGCGCTCTGTCGCATCCAATCCTTGGAGGGCAGCATTGATCTCACCCTCAATATTCGCGATAGCACCCAAAACGCCACGCCCGCTATATCGCGTCTCATCGCCATCGCGTAGTTCAACAGCCTCGTGCCGCCCGGTCGAGGCACCCGACGGGACGCTGGCGCAGGCAGTGACACCTGAGTTGAGCGTGACCTCCGCTTCGACGGTCGGTCGCCCGCGCGAATCGAGCACCTCGTAGGCACGCAGGCTGGCGATGCGGCTACTCACGGCGCTCCCACCTCGACGCGCTCGATCGCCTGCAGCACCGTCGTCGGTGGACGCACGAGCAGCGACCGGCCAACTGCACGCGCCAGCGTCTGCGAGCGCTCATCGAGATACTCAGCGGGAGACTTGCCATCGACACGCGCGACCATCAGGATGCCGAGTTCGCAGACCGTCGCGGGCTCGTCGATCAATGCCTCAGCCCGCTCGCGGTAGGCGCCATAGAAACCACGCGCCAGCGCCGTAAACAGGGCCCGCTGACGCGGCATGTGCAACGCCTTCAGACAGAGGTGATTGAGACAGAAGGCGACGTCGAAGACCGGATCGCCCCAATGCGCCACCTCAACGTCCAGCACCAACATCCGATCGGAATACGCAATCAGGTTCTTGGGTGCGTAATCGCCGAGCACGAGCGCACGGCGCGTCGCGAGCAGACGCGCGATCTCCACGTCGATCAGGTCGGCGAGGTCGGGGTGTCGCGCGGCAACGCTGCGGTGATAGGGGTCGATGCGACCTTGGATCATCGTCTGTAGGTCGTCAAAGTCGACAGCGACCTGAGGATCACTGGCGGATGCCGTGTGAATCCGACCAAGTAGGTCACCGGCTTGATAGCCGTCACGTAACTCGATTTGGCCAGCAAGCAACAGCTCCTTCCAGGTCGCGCCACCCGGCGGGGCGCAGGTCATGCCAAAGGCGTGGTTGTCGTCGTCGGTAAAGACCACAGAGGGCGCAACCCCGGGGCCGAGCAGACGGTTGATCGTGCTCAGGCAACGATGCTCGACCGAGCTGCGGCCGACATCGTAGGCCCAGACCTCAGCGACCCGTAGAAACGGCAGCGCCTGCTTTGCCACGAGACATCCTGTCTCCCACTCGACCCGCCAGACGTCGTTCGAAATACCGCCGCCCAGCGCACTCACCGAGCAATGCGCGGAGGCAGGCACAACGCCACGTTCGACGAGATACGGCACCAGCGTGCTGTCGAGGAGTTCCACCTGCGCAGTATCCACGATTGCACCTACCCTTAGCCCGTGGAGCAACCGACAGCGATCGAAGTACGAGGCGCAAGTCGTCGGTATGGCAGCATCCAGGCACTCGACAATGTGACCCTAACCATCGACGCACCTGCCACTGGCCTCCTTGGCCAGAACGGCGCAGGTAAGTCGACACTGATGAAGGCCATCCTCGGTCTCGTGCGCCTCGATGCCGGCGAGGTCCAAGTGCTCGGGCACGATGCGCGCCGTGAGGGCGAACAGGTGCGGCGTCGCATTGGCTATGCCCCCGAGCATGAATGCTTGCCCCCGGAATTGACGGCCGCCGATCTCTGCCGACATCTCGCAGAGCTGCGTGGACTCTCCCGCGCCGACGCGATTCGTCGCGCTTCGGAGGTCCTGTTCGCGGTCGGCCTTGAAGAAGAGCGCTCGCGCGTGATCGGCTCGTTCTCGCTTGGCATGCGCCAGCGCGTCAAGATCGCCCAGGCGCTCGTCCACGCACCCGAGCTGATCATTCTCGATGAGCCCACCAACGGACTCGACCCCGCTCAACGAGCCGAGATGCTCGATGTCATTCGCCGCGTCTCGCGCGACCTCAATGTCCGCGTGCTGATCTCATCGCACATCCTCGATGACATTCGCCGCACCTGTGACGCTGTCGTGGTGATGCGCAACGGTGCCGTCAAGCTGGCTCGTCCACTCGCGGCCGAGGCCGACGAGGCCGACGTCTTGCGTGCCGAGACAGTCGCCGATTCGGCACCGTTCGTCGCCGCGATGACCGTCGCAGGTCTCGACTGCACCGTGCTCGACACAACCACGACCCGAGTTGTCATCCGCTCCGAACGAGACCGCGACGTCCTTCGTGACACCGCGGCCAGCACCGGCGTTGGCCTGCGGCGCCTGCACCGCGATGGCCCATCGATCGAGGACGAACTGCTGGAGGCGATCGGATGAGCGCCGCCAAGATCCACGACGTTCGGTACCGCCCCTACGACGGCGAGGTGACCGGCAGCAGCCGTCGCGCGATTATCTCGATGGCGCGATGGAGTGCCCTGCGGGCACTCGGAGCACGCCGCCCCTGGACCGCGAAGATCGTGCCAGTTGGCCTCGCCTTTATCGCACTCGGGCCCGCCATCACTGCCCTCGGCGTCAAGGCCCTGCTTGGCACGCAGGTGACACAGAAACTACCTGGCGACCTCGTGCCGTATGGCCCGTACTACCAACTGATCGGCTTTGCCATCCTCGCCTACGCCGCAATCGTGATCCCCGAGACGATCTGCCCCGACCGTCGCAGTCGCGTACTCGACCTCTACCTTTCGACAGCGCTGAGTCCCCGCGAGTACGTGCTGGGCAAGATCTTCGCGTCCCTCACCCCACTGCTCGCGGTGACAACACTGCCACTTGCCTTCCTCTACGTCGGCAACGTCTTCTTCGCGACGTACCCCTTGGCCTACGTCCAAGACCATCTGCGCGAGATCCCCGCCATTCTCGGTGGCGGTCTGTTGATCGCACTCGTCTACACGTTGCTCGGCCTCGCGATCGCATCACTGACGAGCCGCCGCGCCTTTGCCAGCGTGGGCTTCATTCTGCTGATGATCATCTCGACCCTGATTAGTGGCGTCCTGCGCCACGCGGCAAACCTCGGGCCCAATTCGCGCCTGATCAATCTGCAGGGCCTCCCGATCTGGCTCGCACAAAAGATGATTGGCGAGTCGCCGGGCATCATCAAAGACGGTCCTCTCAAGCATGTCGATACGCCCGACGTCGGGCTGTTGATCCTGATGAACGCGATCTTGATCGTGGTCTGTGTTGGCGTTCTCGTTTTGCGTTATCGCCGGAGCGACGCATGACGCCATTACTCGAGTTTGATCGTGTCTCCAAATGGTTTCGCGATACCGTCGCCGTAGGCGATGTCTCCTTCGCGATCGAGCCGGGTGTCACCGGACTGCTTGGCCACAACGGTGCGGGCAAGTCGACGGCCATACGCCTCGCAACGGGTCTCGCTCGTCCCGATGAGGGTTCGGTCCGCGTACTCGGCCTCGATCCGCGTCGCAGCGGCACGGCACGCGCCGCGATTGGCTTAGTCCCCGATGGTGATGGACTCTGGCCTGGCCTGACGGCACTCGGACTGGTCGTGTCCTGTGCTCGCCTGCGCGGAGTCGCCAACCCGCACGAGGCCGCCCGACGCGCATTGACCACCGTGGACCTGCTCGACGTGGCCGATCGCGAGGTCAAGGGGTTCTCGCAAGGCATGCGCCAACGCGTCAAGATCGCCCAGGCGCTGGTGCACGATCCCCAAGTGCTGATTCTCGACGAACCACTCAACGGGCTCGATCCCCAGCAGCGCGAAACCACCATCGCGCTCCTGCGCGACCTCGGCAATCAGGGCATCGCGACGCTGTTTTCCAGCCACGTCCTGAGCGAGGTCGAGCGGGTCGCCGATCGCGTACTCGTGCTCGTCAATGGGCGCCTCGTCGCTGAGGGATCGCCGCAGGGCCTCCGCGAGTTGATGGACGAGCGCCCACGACGCGTCCAGGTTGCGACCACCAACGCTCGAGCCGTCGCCGCAGGCTTGGCAGGACTGCCTGGAGTCGAGAGCGTTGAGATCACTGACGAGGGCGTCCTCGTCGAGACGCGCGACCCAACGGCACTGGCGCTCGCACTGCCCGAGTTGGCCGTGGCTACGAACGCCCAGCTGCGCTCGATCGAGCCGACCGACGAGGACCTCGAGAGTGTCTATGGCTATCTGACCGAGCGGGCCCGAGGGACACGTCGATGACGGTCACGCGCCTGACTATTCGCGCACTGCTGTTCCGGCGTCGCTCGCTTGCCCTGCTCTTCCCCGTTGCCGCCGTGGTGTTCTTCGTCGCGCTGGCGATCATTCGCGGCGACGTGATCCCTGATACCCAGGCAATCATCGTCGGCCGTCTGCTCGTGACGACCGTGGCACCCCTGGTGGCGCTCGTCTTAGCCGTCACGGCAATCGGCGATGAGCGCGAATCGGGCACCATCGTCTATCTCGCCACGGCCCGCATCTCGCGACTCCAGATTGTCGCGGAGAAGACCCTGGCCGCCGCTATCTGCGCGGCGATCTTGCTCTTCCCCGCGTTTGTGGCGATCGCCATTCTTGGCAGCCACCTCGGCGTTGGCACCGACAACATCCTGCGCGGCATTGCCGGCACGCTGCTGGTGGCCACGGTCTACTCGGCTGTGTTTGTGATGGTCGGGCTGTTATTGCGCCGGGCACTCGTGGTCGGCATTCTCTACATCCTCGTCTGGGAGGGCGCGATCGCCACGATTGCTCCCTCGGCAGAGCGATTCAGCATGACGGCCTGGGGTCGGGGAATCACCGACGGCGGGATCTACGGCCTGACACCGGACCTTGTGCCAACGCTCGCTGCCAGCACAGGCGTGGTCGCATTGGTTGCCGTGACCCTGCTTGCTGTGGTGCTGGCAGGCTGGCGTCTCGGACGCATGGACCTGCCCTAAAGCCCCTCCAATCCTGAGAAAACTCTCATGTAAAGCGCGTCAGGTTTCGGCACACTCCGGGTCAGCAACAACGACCCATCCCACGGCGGCAGAGCGTTCTGTCGCCGACATCGTGCCCAACACATCACCTGACCCTGGAGCTCTCATGCACGTCCCATCCCTCACCCGCCGTCGCATCCTCACCGCCGCCGCCTCAACGGGTGCCGCTGCCCTATTCGCCCAACCCGCCGGCATCATTGACAAGGCCGTAGCCGCGGCCAATCCGGCATGCGACCCTCACGCCGCAGTCAATCCGTACGGCATCAACCAGGCAGGGATCACCACCAGCGCACCAGAGCATCTACAGTTCGCTGCCTTCGATCTTGCACCCGAGACGACACGGGCGCAGCTGATCGTCCTTCTACAGACCTGGCAGGGTGCTATCAACACGCTGACACAGGGACAGCCTCTACCGGACGCCGGTGCGCCCGACAAGGCTCCGGCCGACACAGGTGAGGCACTCGGCCAGCGCGCCGATCGTCTGACCATCACCATCGGCTTCGGACCATCACTCTTTGACGGCCGGTTTGACCTTTCTTCCCTACGCCCGGCCGCACTCGTGGACATCCCCGCGTTTACCGGTGACGCCCTCGACCCGGCCCGCTCGAACGGCGACCTGTCGGTACAGTGCTGCGCCGGGACGCGGCTTGTTGCGGAGCACGCCCTACGCACTCTCGCGCGACTCGCGACCGGACGAGCAACGGTGCGCTGGTCCCAGTCGGGCTTCAACGAGCCGCCGGCCGACCCCGCCGAAGGATCGGGTCGTAACCTGCTGGGCTTCAAGGACGGCACAGCCAACCTCGACGCCACCGACAGTGCCCGGATGGCTCGCAACGTCTGGGTTGATCCGAGTGACGGTCCAGCCTGGTTGGCTGGCGGCACCTTTCAGGTGTACCGCCGCGTGCTGACCAACATGCGAACGTGGGACGAGAGTGTCCTGTCAGAGCAAGAGGAGGTCTTCGGCCGCCGTCGCCTGTCGGGTGCACCGTTCGGCGGCGTTCGGGAGAACGATCCGGTCGACAACGCCGTGACGCCCCTGACTGCGCACATTCGCCTCGCAAACCCACGCAATGGTGCAGAGAGCGAGAACGAACGCATCCTGCGCCGCGGCTATTCGTTCCACGACGGCCTCGCAAGCGACGGCACGTTCGACGCCGGTCTGGCCTTCGTCGCGTATCAACGCGATCCACGCCGGCAGTTCATCACCATGCAGACACGACTCGCCGCCAGCGACGCGTTGAACGAGTACATCACCCACACGGCCTCGGCAATCTTCGTCATCCCTCCCGGGACGACCGCCGCAGGGTTTATCGGCGAGACACTGCTCGGTAGCGCACCGGCTCGCGTGACAGTGCCAGATCCCGCCGCAGAGCTTACCCGTCCCGCCGCTCCGGGTGTCGTCGCGCCGATTCCTCCAGCCGCACCAGCGCCCGGAGCGCCAGCACCGCGGTTGCCAAAGCAGCCGAAGCGCCGCGTTCAGCCCCTCCGCAAACGCACTCGCCGCCCCCACAGCTGAACTCGGGCCGTCATTGACCACCTCTGAGGGTTAGGGTATCCTAAGACTTCGGATGGAAATCCTTAGCCTTGCACTCGACAACCTTGTTTCGCCGCCAGTCCTCGGGTTTGCGTTGGGGCTCGTTGCCGTACTGCTCGGTGGTGACCTACGTCTCCCGGACGCCGTCTACCAAGGCCTCTCGATGTACCTGCTGCTCGCGATCGGCATCAAGGGTGGCGTGGCCCTGAGGGCGTCAAACATCGGCGACGTGGCACTGCCAATAGTGGCCGCAATCGGACTTGGATTGCTGATTCCGGTGCTCGCCTATCTCATCCTTCGTCGCATGACCCCACTGAGTGGACTGGATCGCGGCGCGATCGCGGCGCACTACGGATCCACCTCGCTTGTCACGTTCACCGCTGCCCTAGTGTTTCTCGAGGCCTCCTCGGTCGCCGTCGAGGGCTTCTCCACCACGCTGCTCGCCGTGATGGAGATTCCGGGGATCGTTGTGGGGCTCCTACTCGCAGGGCGTGCCGCCAACCGGACGCTCTCCTGGGGCGCGTCGCTGCACGAGATTCTCGTGGGCAAATCCATCCTGCTGCTCGTCGGAGGACTCGTGCTCGGGGCACTCACCGGTGCCGCGGGATACGCGCGGGTCGAACCTTTTTTTGGCGCGCTGTTCGTAGGTATCCTCACCCTCTTCCTCGTGGAACTCGGCACTCTCGCGGGACGCCGCCTTCCCGATCTTCGACAGGCTGGGATCGGCCTGCCCCTGTTCGCGCTGCTCTTCC
>CANKHS010000023.1 GCA_947481755.1 Actinomycetota bacterium
AGGCCCATCGTGCCGCGCCCGATGATCTCCACGAGTTGATGGTGTCGGTCCCCGATCGTCCTGGCTCGATCTCCGAGATCGTGCAGACACTCTCGGCCGGTGGCATCAACATCGAAGAATTCGCGCTCAGCCACATCTCGCCCGAGCGCGGCGGCGAACTGCGCATCGTGATCGCCGGTGAGGCTGCTGCCGAGCGTGCTGTCGCACTCTTGACCGCAACGGGCTGCATGGCCACGCGCGACGCGATCAGTGGCTCCGTGGGCGGTGCTGAGTGAGTACTCCGTGGAAGGTCGCGGGCACAGGTCCGCTCGTTGGCGAGTTTGTCGTCAACGGCGACAAATCGGTGAGTCATCGTGCGCTGTTGATTGGCGCACTCTGCGATGGCCCTGTGGAGGTCGAGGGTTGGGGTGATTCGGCCGATACGCGCGCGACGCTCGAGGCAGTGCGCGCCTTGGGTGTCACCGTCGATGATCATGGTGCTGGTCGGCTGACCGTGCATGGCGTTGGTCTGTCGGGCCTGAAGGCGCCGGTCGGAGCGATCGACGTGCAGAACGCCGGCACGCTGATGCGACTCCTCAGCGGCATTCTGGCGATGCAGCCACGCGGGGTCTTCACCCTCGACGGTGATGCCTCAATTCGCACACGACCGATGGAGCGCGTTGCCACACCGCTGCGTGCGATGGGTGCCAGCATCGAGACGACAGCTGGGTGCCCGCCCGTCGTGGTGCAGGGTGGCCAAAAGCTCGTCGGCATGGAACACGTGATGGAGGTCTCCTCCGCGCAGGTCAAGTCGGCCTTGCTTTTGGCGGGTCTCCGAGCGGATGGCCCGACCACGGTCATCGAAGAGACGGCGACGCGCGACCACACCGAGCGCATGTTGCGCGCGGCTGGCGCGACCGTCCACACGACGGGTGGTCGCGTGGTGATCAACCCCGTCGAGCGGCTTCAGCTCGACAAGATCGAAGTGCCAGGCGATATCTCGTCGGCTGCGTTCCTGATCGTCGCGGCCACGATCATCCCCGAGTCGCGAATCTTTCTCCGCAGCATTGGTATCGGCGCCGGGCGCACGGGCGTGTTGGAGGTACTCGAGCGCATGGGTGCTCGCGTTGCGCTCTTCAATCGCCGCACGACGGATGCCGGCGAGCCCGTGGCAGACCTCGAGGTCGCCCACGCAGAGCTCTCCGCAACGAGTATTCGCCCCGAAGAGATTCCCAGTCTGGTCGATGAGCTGCCGATCCTCGCGCTTGCCGGGTGTGTTGCGCACGGCCGTACCCGCGTCCGCGGTGCCGACGAGCTGCGCGTCAAGGAATCCGACCGCCTGCAGAGCGTGCGCGATGCGCTCTGGAGCGTCGGCGGCCACATCGAGGTCAAGGACGACGGTTGGTTTATCCGCGGCGTCCCCGTGCGCCTGCGTGGCGGGACCGTCGAGTCGCACGGCGACCATCGCATTGCGATGCTGGGTGCGATTGCCGGCCTCTATTCCGAACAGGGCGTCACGATTCTCGATCCCGAGGCCATCAACGTCTCGTTTCCTGGCTTCCGCCCCCTGATCGAGGCGGCGATGGCGGTGCGACGACCATGATCATCACGATTGATGGCCCCGCAGGGGCAGGCAAGTCGACCGTCTCGAAGGCGTTGGCAACCCGCCTGGACTACCGCTACCTCGACACCGGTGCGATGTACCGAGCAGTCACGCTCGTCGCGCTCGAAACGGGTGCCGACCCGATCTTTGTGGCGCAGCACGAGGAATGGACGTCGCGCCTCAACGATCCCGCGCTGCGTTCCGACGCGGTGGATGCTGCCGTTTCGAGTGTTTCGCGTCTGCCAGAGGTGCGCGAGGCATTGCGGGGCGAGCAGCGAACCTTTCTCGCCCAAGGCAATGCGGTCGCCGAGGGGCGCGACATTGGCTCCGTGGTGTGGCCACAGGCCGAGCTGAAGGTCTGGCTCGACGCCTCGCCCGAGGAGCGCCAACGTCGTCGAGCAGCCGAGCGTGGAGCCGAGGCTGGTGTGGTTGCACTCGAGCGCGATCGGCAAGATGCTGCGCAGATGTTGGTACCAGAAGACAGCGTGCTGGTCGAGACCGACGGTCTCACGATCACCGACGTGATCGAGCGCATCGTGGCCCTCGTCGAGGAGCAGGCATGAGCGAGCACGAGATGCGATGGGACGGCTACAAGGTGATGACGCCTGAGCGATCCTGGAACCTCTGCTGGTTCCTCGTTCGTCGTCCCTTGACGTTCTTCTCGAAGATGCGCGTCTGGGGGCGCGAGCGAGTGCCGTTGACCGGTCCGGTCGTGCTGGCCTCGAACCACCAATCGTTCTATGACATCTTCGTGCTTGGCTCCGCTATGCGTCGCCCAATCTTCTACATGGCGAAGGCCGAGCTGTTCGAGAACCCCGTCGTCGATCGGATCATCACGCACACCGGCGCGTTTCCCGTTCGGCGTGGCGAGGTCGACCGTGGTGCCCTCGAATCCTCGAAAGAGGTGCTGGCGCGCGGTGACGTGCTCGGCATCTTTATCGATGGTACTCGTCATCACACGGATGCCGTCGGCGAGGTCCGGGCGGGTGCCGCAATGATCGCCGCTCAGGCCGGTGCGCCCGTTGTGCCGGTGTACATCCACGGCACCGATAAGGTCGTCGATGCTCCGCGCACGCCCGTGAGCGTCACCTTCGGCCGACCGATCATGATCTCTGGACGGGGCAGCAAGGCGTACCGTGCGGGAGCAGAACAGATTGGTGCCGAGCTGCGGCGCCTGCAGGCATTTGCCGAGAGCGCAGAACGCGCCGGGCGACCGAAGTACGCAATTCCGCCGGAGAGCCCGGCAGAGACGGATGGTGGACAGTGAGCGGACGAGAGCCACCACGGTCGCGCAAACAACGCGGACACGAATTTGACGACGAGGCCAACGAGGAGGGGGAGGTCCCCTCTGAGCTGCCGCTGATCGGCGTCGTTGCCGTCGTCGGCTATCCGAACGTCGGCAAGTCGACGCTCTGCAATCGCCTCGCAGGTCGCCGCGACGCCGTCGTGCATTCCGAGCCAGGTGTGACGCGCGATCGCAAGGACGTCGACGTCGAATGGAACGGCAAGCGGTTTCGTCTTGTCGATACGGGTGGTATCGACTTTGGTGGTCAGACGTTGATGGCCGAAGAGGTCGCTGACCAGGCACGGACTGCGCTGGCAGAGGCCGATATGGCGCTCTTCGTGGTCGACGCCAAGGCGGGTGTGATGCCCGGCGATCTCGAGGTCGCCGAAATCTTGCGGCGTCAACGCAACCCCGTCATTCTCGTCGCCAACAAGGCCGAGGGTGGCCAGGGCGATACGAACGCGCTGCAGTTTCATCAGCTTGGACTTGGCGACCCAGTCCCGGTCTCGGCGATCCACGGCTCCGGCAGTGGTGATCTCTTGGATCTGATCGTGGAAGGGCTCGGCGAGTTGCCGGACGCTGCGCGGATGGAGCGTGTTGCCGACGAGATTGGCGTAGCCGTGCTCGGTCGCCCGAACGTTGGCAAGTCGTCGCTATTCAACGCCCTGATCGGCCAGCCGCGCGTGATCGTCTCGGATATTCCGGGTACCACACGCGACGCGATCGACACGCGCCTCGTACGTGGCGAAACCGCCTTTCGACTTGTCGATACAGCCGGTATGCGACGTAAGCGTCATCTACGTCAGGACGTTGAGTACTGGAGCGAGAAGCGCGCACTGACGGCTGCCGAGCATGCCGATATCGCACTCGTGTTGATCGACGGTGAAGAGGGCTTCGTCGACCACGACCTCGATGTGGCGGACGCCGCCCGTAAGGCTGGTTGTGCCACGCTCGTCGTCGTCTCGAAATGGGATGCGACCGAGATCGACCTCGACGACCTGCGCCTGCGTATTGAACGCAAACTCCGCCAACGACCACAGATCGTGACGACCTCCGCCATCACTGGTCGCGGTCTCGATCGTTTGCTCGACCGCATCGAGGAGCTCTACGCCGCGTACACGAGCCGGATGCCCACACCGGCTGTCAACCGCGTCTTGCAGGATGCAGTTGCGGCGCGTCAGCCACCGCTCGTTCACGGACGACGGCTGAAGTTGATCTACGGAGCACAGGTCCAGACGCGTCCGCCGCGGTTTCGGATCACGGTCAATGACCGCAAGTTGATCACGCGAGACTACGCGTATTTTCTCGAGAACCGACTGCGCGAAGCGGCTGGTCTTGAGGGCTGCCCCGTCGTAGTCGACATGGTCGCGCGCAGCTAGAGGTCACGCCCCGCGCGTGTTCCAGCGCAGCACGACCGGCGTCTCTCGTTCCCAACCGAGTAGCGAGACGGTGGCGGTGTCGAGGCGAAAGAAGCGACCGGCATTCGGATCGAGTCCGAGCCAGCGCGCGGCTAGCACGCGTAGGACGTGGCCGTGGGCGACCACGAGCGTCGTGTCCTCGGTAGCGCGGGCAGTGGCGATCACCCGATCCACGCGAGCAGCGACGTCAGCAGCGGTCTCGCCGTTCGGGCAGGGCTGTGACCAGACGGTCCAGTTCGGCACGGTCTCACGGATCTCGACCGTCGTAATGCCCTCGTAGATCCCGTAATCCCATTCCATCAGGTCGGGATCGATCACTGCGGGCTGGCCGAGCTTGAGCAGCTCGCAGGTGTCACGTGCCCGCTCGAGCGGACTTGTGCGCACGTGATCGATCTCGAGTGCCTGGACAAGCGGGGCAGCGGCGCGTGCCTCCTCGCGGCCCTGATCGGTCAGAGGAATGTCGGTGCGGCCTGTGTGGCGCCCATTCAGGCTCCATTCGGTCTGTCCGTGACGAACGAGGGCAATCTGAGAGGCGCGGGCCATGGCGCGGATACTGTCACATCAGGGCCCGGATTACATTCAGCGAGCAGCGAACGAGGAATCGTGGGCGACGGTGGGTATACTCAGAACACCGCTCAGAGACGTGGTTCGTTGAGTCACGCCGCTGTGTGCCCTGCTCCGTGGAGACGCCAACGCCCCCACCCGACGACGCTGTCGATGCTGTGACGCCTGAAGATCCGGCGGTTACGGCGCCCGCTATGGACGAGACCGATGCTGCCGTCCTCGCGGCCACAGAAACCAAGGCGGCAGTGGCGTTGCCGGTCAAACCAGCGATGAAAGTCCATCGCGCTGATGGTGCTCCGCCTGCGCCACCTGCACCGCCGACAGCAGCGGCTGGTGGTGGCGGTGGAACGCTCGGTCCGATGAAGGTCTACAGCACGGAGTCGAAGCGGCCTCGTCGGCGGTGGCCAAAGGTCGTCGGCATCGTTGCCGGTGTGCTCTTGCTCGCCGTGCTGGCAGCAGGTGGCTACGCCTACTGGTACCTGCAGGACACGGTGACTGCGATCACGCAAACCTCTGACAAGCGTCAGCAGGCTGCTGAGTCGGGTCTCGCCGTCGCGCTCCCAGATCAGCCCGTCACTGCACTCGTTATTGGCGAAGACCGTCGCCCGGGTGAGGGGGCGGGCCGTTCGGACACGATGATGATGGTGCGGATCGATCCCCGTACGAAGTCGATTGCAATGATGTCGTTTCCACGCGACCTCGTCGTCAACGTCCCTGGCTACGGCCGGCGACCAATCAACGAGGCCTACGAGATCGGGCAGGAGCCGTTGGCGCTGGCGACGGTCAAAGAGCTGACGGGTGTGCAGATCAACTATCTCGTGCCACTCGATTTCAAGGCATTCCAGCGCATCGTTGCGACATTCGGGGGCGTTTGGCTTCCAGTCGATCGCCGCTACTACAACAGCAACGATGGATCTGCCGAGCACAATTTCATGTCAATCAACATGCAGCCCGGCTATCAGCTCGTCAACGGTGTTAACTCGTTGGCGTTTGCACGGTATCGCCACACCGACTCCGATCTCGTGCGAATGGCACGTCAGCAGACGTTCGTGCGCGAATTCAAGAAGCGCGTTGATCGCTGGGGCTTCGCGAGCCGCATCATCGAGCTGATTTCCATCCTTCGAGATAACCTCAAGATCCTTGGTTCCAACAAGAAACCTGCCGATGCGCGCACGCTCCTTGAATACGGTCGTCTGATCGGGAGCATTCCGCGTGGCAACACCTTCCAGGTGCGACTTGATGATATTTCGAGCTCCACGACGAACCCCGGCAAGCTTGAGGCGTCGCCACAGGCGGTACAGACCGCGGTCGACCAATTCCTCAATCCAGATATGAATTCGGGGCAGGCGATCGCGAGCCGTGACGTTGGCAAGGATGCCAAGGCCAAGGTCGTTAAGCCAACGTACGATCCGGCCAAGATTGGTATCGAGGTGCGCAACGGTAATGGCACGCCTGCGGCCGCTGCCGATGCCGCCTGGCAACTCGTTGAGAATGGGTGGAAGCTCGCCCACAGCGCGGGCGACTCGCTCGTCGAGTACTTGCATACGACGGTGTATTTCGACGGCTCGGCGAAGGGTGCGAAGGACGCGGCGACCGCGATCGCTGAGGCCTTCGGTAGCGACTCGGACACGAAGGCGCTCGACGCCGCCGCGATGGCGGAGATGCAGCAGAACGGCATCAACATTAATGAGCCTGTTGTCGTGGTGATCGGAAAGACCTATACGGGTGACCTCGCGCCGCCGAAGGTCGCGGTTCTGCCACCGAAAGAAGAGGCGCAGATCGTTCGCGATCCCACCCGAGACATTGCGATCTGGCGTGATGCACAACGCAAGTCGGGACTCCCACTGATGATGCCGACGGTGCTCTATGCCGGTGCCCAGACTCGCGACCCATTGTTCTCGAGTCAGCCGCCTGCGCGCGTGTACAAGTCGGGTGGTCACAAGGCCGTCTACGTGACGTACTCGGCCGATTCCTACGATCAAGTCTTTGGTGTGCAGGCGATTCAATGGGATGCTCCGCCGATTCTTGATGGTCCCTCTGCCGTTCGTGACTACAAGGGTCGGAAGCTAATGCTTTACTTCAACGGTCCGTCGCTGCAACGTGTGGGATGGAAGCAAGATGGCATCAGCTATTGGTTGGAGAACTCGTTGACTGGGCGCATTCCGAATTCCGCGATGATTGCGATGGCGAAGAGCTTTAAACCGGTGACGCGGTGAGCACACGCGAGACCGTCGGCGTGATTGGCGTCGGCTACGTGGGGCTCGTCACGGCGGCCTGTCTTGCCGAGCTTGGCCATCACGTTGTCTGCCGAGATATCGCGCCCGAACGTGTTGCCATGTTGCAGCGCGGCGAAGTACCGATCCATGAGCCCGGCGTGCCCGAACTCTTGCAGCGCAACGCTGAGCGCCTGACCTTTACGCTCGACATGGAAGACGTGTTTCGCGACGCACGCATTGCGATCATCTGTGTCGACACCCCACCGACCGCCTCCGGCGACGCCGACCTTTCGCGCGTCGAGGCCGTGATTGATGCGCTGCCAGCGAGTGCCGAGGGCGCCGTCCTGGTGATGAAGTCAACCGTGCCTGTCGGAACAGGCAATCGTGTGCGCTCCGAGCTCGATGCGCGGGGCCGCGATGACGTCGGCTACGTCTCGAACCCCGAGTTCCTCCGCGAAGGCTCTGCCGTGGCCGATTTTCGTCAGCCGGACCGCGTCGTCGTCGGTGGTGACCGACCTGACGATGTCGAACGTGTGGCGCGGCTCTACCAGGACCTCAACGCACCAATCCTCACGACGGACACGGCCTCGGCCGAGATGATCAAGCTTGCCTCGAACGCGTTTTTGGCGACCAAGATCTCGTTTGTCAACGAGATCGCCAACGTCTGCGAGCGCGTTGGCGCCGATGTTGAAGAGGTCGCGCGCGGTATGGGGATGGACTCTCGCATTGGCCAGAGCTTCCTGCGACCTGGCATTGGCTACGGCGGCAGCTGCTTCCCGAAGGACGTCACGGCTCTCAAGCAGCTGGCGGGTAACACCGGCTATTCGTTTCAGCTGTTGGCCAGCGTGATTGAGGTCAACGAACTCCAAAAGCGTCGTGTGATCGGCAAACTCCAGGATCGGCTTGGCTCGTTGCGTGAGTGCCGGATCTGCCTGCTCGGCTTGGCCTTCAAGCCGCACACCGACGACATGCGTGAGGCGTCGAGCATCGTGCTCGCCTCGCGTCTGATTGCTGAGGGTGCCAGCGTTGTTGCCTTCGATCCTGTTGCTGCCGAACGTGCGCGCGGTGTGTTACCCGCGTCGGTCGAGATCGCAGATTCGATGCTGGCCGCAGTCACGGACGCTGACGCCGTGGTGATCGTGACGGAGTGGCCCGAATTTCGAGCAGTGCTGTCTCCCGAGGTCCACGCTGCGATGCGCGGGACCCTGATCGTCGATGGTCGCAACCTGCTCGATCCCAACGAGGCCGTTGCTGCGGGCTTTACGTATGTGCCGATTGGTCGTGCGGAGCGCGACCCGGAGCGCGAGCTGCACCAGGCGTGATCGCGGTCGTGCTGGTTGGGGGCGAGGGCACGCGTCTGCGTCCTCTGACGCTTGACGAACCGAAGCCCGTTTTGCCGATCGGTGGCATACCGTTCCTCTCGCTCTTGCTGGATCGTCTTGCCGCCGCTGGGGTGACCCGCGTCATCTTTTCGTGCGGCTACCTTCCCGAGCGCCTCCGAGCTGGTATCGGGACGCCACCACCGGGCGTCGAAGTGGAGGTTGTTGTCGAGGACGAACCACTCGGCACTGCTGGTGCGATTCGTTTTGCGGCCGTCGGACGTGTCGATGGGCCATTCTTGGCCTTGAACGGTGATGTCTTGGGTGATGCTGATTTTGGTGCCCTTGTGCGTGCTCACGAGGACGCGGGTGCGACGGCGTCGATCGGGCTGACGCCGGTCGATGACCCAACACGGTTTGGCGTCGTGGTGTGTGACGAAGCCGGCAATGTCGAGCGCTTCGTGGAGAAGCCGCCGAATGCGGATGGGCTTGGCCCGGCGCCCTGGTGGGTCAATGCCGGTGCGTATGTACTCGATCCATCTGTACTCGATCTGATCCCGGCAGATCAGATGGTGTCGATCGAGCGCGAGGTCTTTCCGCTGCTGGTGGGCAAGGGGCTGATCGCCTGCCAGGCCGAGGGGTATTGGCGTGACATTGGCACGCTGGAGAGTTATCTGGCCGCCAATGCTGACGCAATTGGCGGGCAGCTTCACACGCGCATTGGCGGCTCGCCGACCGCGCTCTTGGTCGATCCGACAGCGTCGGTCGCAGCCGATGCCCAACTCATCGCGCCGGTATTGATTGGTGCCGGCGCCGAGGTTGCAGCGGGTGCGACGATTGGACCCGATGCCGTAATCGGTGCGGGCAGTCGGATCGGCGCGCGCAGCGTCGTGCGCGGTGCCGTCCTGCTTGACACGGTTGAGGTTGGAGCGGAGGCAACGATCGAACGTAGCGTCGTGGGTCGTGGCGCAACAGTGGGTGAGCGCTCGTCGCTGCTTGACTCGGCGCTCGGTACCGGCGAAATTATTGGTTCGGACCAGACACTGACCGACGAGCGGAGACCGAGCTGATGGCACCAGAGACGATGTTGGAGCAGGCACTCGACTTTCCGCGCCAACTCGCGAGTGGTCTGGCTGCAGCTGAGGCGGCCGGTATTCCAGCGGCCGGTCCGCAGGCGGTCGCGTTGTGTGGGCTCGGTGGGTCGGCTGCGGGCGGACGCCTGCTCGCAGCACTCTTTGCTGATCAGCTTGCGGTTCCTGTC
Organism: Actinomycetota bacterium; assembly: GCA_947481755.1. Classification (GTDB taxonomy): domain Bacteria; phylum Actinomycetota; class Thermoleophilia; order Gaiellales; family F1-60-MAGs149; genus F1-60-MAGs149. The sequence goes on from CANKHS010000023.1 coordinate 9,646, forward strand.
GTGCCTGTCGATACGACAAGCCTGCCCGGTTGGATTGGTGCGGACACGCTCGTCGTCTGCACCTCCTATTCCGGTGCAACCGCCGAAACACTTGGCTGGTGGGAGCAGGCTGGACAGCGTGGCGCCCAGCGCATCGCCGTCACGGCTGGCGGTGCCTTGGCTGCTCGTGCCGGCGAGGCAGGCGCTCCATGTGTGGTGGTGGAGGCTGGGTTTCAACCACGCGGTGCGCTTGGGCTGCTGTTGGGCGCCCTCGTTGGCGCGCTCGATGCCGCCGGTGCTGCGCCGGGTGCGGCAGCGTTGCTTACTGCTGCGATTCCCACTACCGCGCGCGTGGTTGAAGCCGAGCGGGCAAATGCCGTTACTGCCAAGGCTGAGGCCGCGCAGCTCGCGGGCCAGATCGTTGTGTTCTACGGGTCTGCTGCACGTGCCGCCGCTGCCGTACGGCTAAAGAACCAGGTCAACGAGAACGCTAAGGCCACGGCCTTTGCTGGCGCGTTGCCCGAGATGGCGCATAACGAAGTGCTTGGCTGGATGGGGAGCAACCGCCACGACTTCCCGGCCGCTGCGGTGTTCCTCCGCGACGTCGCCGAGCCGGCTGCCGCGGCAGATCTCCATAACCGGATTTTCGCCTTGGTCGCGGGTGATCGCCCAACGGTGCTCGAATGGCATGGTGCGGGGGAGAGTGAACTCGAGCGCACGCTCGCGTTGCTGATTCACGGCGACGTCGTCTCCTGCCATCTCGCCGATTGTGAGGGTGTTGAGGCGCTCGACATCGCACGCCTGACGGGTCTCAAGGCTGCTCCTGCGGAGTAGCGTACGATCTGTGCTTGAGCTCACGTGCAAGGACGTGTTCGGCTGATGCCCAGCGTTGACCATGACATCAAGGATCTCGCGCTCGCCGAGCAGGGCTCTCGCCTGATCGAGTGGGCCGATCGCGACATGCCCGTGCTGCGCGAAATTCGTGCGCGCTTCGAACAGGAGCAGCCGTTCCAGGGGATTCGTATTAGCGCCTGTCTCCATGTCACCACCGAGACGGCCAACCTGATGCGTGCGCTCAAGGCGGGTGGCGCGGAGGTCGTTCTCTGCGCGTCGAACCCTCTCTCGACGCAAGACGAGGTAGCCGCCGCACTCGTTGCGGAGTACGACATCGCTGTCTTTGCGATCAGTGGTGAGGACGAGGACACGTATTACCGACATATCGTGGCCGCCGTCGATCATCGCCCGCACCTAACGGTGGACGACGGCGCAGACCTGATCGGCCTGATCCACTCGACGCGTCGCGAACTGCTCGATTCGGTTATCGCAGGACTCGAGGAGACCACCACAGGCGTGATTCGTCTCCGCGCGATGGAATTCGACGGTGTGCTTGGTTTTCCGATCATTGCGGTCAACGAGGCGCAGTCGAAGCACCTCTTCGACAATCGCTATGGCACCGGCCAGTCGGCGGTTGATGGCATTCTGCGCGCCACGAACGCCCTCTTGGCCGGCAGCACCTTCGTTGTGGCGGGCTATGGCTGGTGTGGTCGCGGAGTCGCCGAGCGGGCGCGCGGCATGGGCTCGCACGTGATCGTGCTCGAAGTCGATCCATTGCGCGCCCTCCAGGCTGCCATGGACGGTTTTCGGGTCATGACCGCCGAGCAGGCGGCCCCGCTCGGGGATATTTTCTGCACGGCCACGGGCGGGAAGCAGGTCTTGCGGGGCGAACACTTTGCGCGGATGAAGGACGGCGCGATTATCGCTAACGCGGGTCACTTCAACGTCGAGATCGATCTTCCAGCCCTTCGCGAACTGGCAGTGTCGTCGTCGACGCCACGTCCGTTCGTCGAGCAGTTCACACTCCCGAGTGGGAATCATCTGAACCTCCTGGCCGACGGCCGACTGATCAACCTTGTCGCGGCCGAGGGGCATCCAGCATCGGTGATGGACATGAGCTTTGCCAATCAGGCCCTGTCGGCCGAGTACGCCGTCAAGCAAGCTGGGACACTCGAGAACCGTGTCTACGTCGTGCCACCCGAGATTGACGTCGAGATCGCGCGCCTCAAGTTAGCCTCATTGAAAATCGAGATAGACGTCCTCAGCGAGGAACAGCAGCGCTATCTAAAGAGCTGGTCCGAGGGCACCTGAGTGGCAGGCGCGGCGTGATTGCGCCAACCGACATCATTCGGCTTGAGGCGCAGGCGGTGGTGATCCTTGATCAGACGCGATTGCCGAGCGAACGGGTTGAGCGCGAGTGTGCGACGGTGTCCGAGTTGGTGATCGCAATCCGCGAGCTCGCGGTCCGTGGGGCTCCCGCGCTCGGCGTGGCGGGTGCGATGGGCGTCGCGCTGGCTGCCAGCCAGGCGCCTGATGAGCCAGAGCTTTTTCAGCGCACCGTGTTGGCCGAGGCGGCAATCCTCGCAGCCTCACGTCCGACCGCCATCAATCTCGCGGTTGGAGTCCAGACTGCGCTCGAGGCCGTCACCGGACTATGGGCCACGCCAGCGGCGGCTCGCAGTGCGTTGGTGGAGGCAGCGCTGGCGTTCCATCTTGCCGAGGTGCGACGGTGTGAGGAGATTGGTCGCCACGGCGCCACGTTGTTTACGGCACATGCTCGGATCTGCACGATCTGTAATGCAGGTGCTCTCGCGACGGGTGGCTACGGCACAGCGCTCGGTGTGATTCGGCGCTTGCACGAGGAGGGGCTCTCGCCGGCCGTGTGGGTACCCGAGACACGGCCACTGTTGCAGGGCGCGCGGCTGACCGCGTGGGAACTTGCGCAGGATGGCATTGCCCATCACGTCATCCCCGATGGAGCGATTGCCAGTCGTTTCGGACTTGGACTGATCGACGGCGTTGTCGTCGGTGCCGATCGGATTGCTGCCAATGGTGATACGGCGAACAAGGTTGGTACGTATGGCCTCGCGATCATGGCGCGGCACCACGGCATCCCGTTCTACGTCGCGGCGCCCAACACGACGATCGATCCGAGCACATCGACAGGCGCAGAGATTCCGATTGAGGAGCGCCCGCGTGCTGAAGTGGCGGGAGTTGCCGGGCGACTGACGGTGGGAGACGAGAGTCCTGTTGTCAATCCGGCCTTCGACGTCACACCTGCAGCACTGATCGACGCGATCATCACTGAAGACGGTGTGCTTCGGGCGCCGTTCGATTTCTCTGCGTGACAGTCCGCGCGTACGGTGCGCGACGAGTGCCCGTGACGATGGTGCGATGGATCTCGTTCGTCTCCTCGCCGATCAACGCTGTGCGAGTTGTGGCGTGCGTGGTGCAATCGTCTGCCGGCTCTGCCGTGGTTCTCTGCCGTGGCTTGCGGGACCGCTCTGCCCGCGTTGTGGCGAGCCAGAGCGAGAGGCGGTTATCCGCTGTCCTGTCTGCCGCCGGTTAGGGACTGCGGTCGGGACAGTGCGCTCGGCAATTGCACTCTCTGACGTCGGCAACAAACTCATGCGCAGCTGGAAAGATGGTGCGCGTGCGCCGGTTGCCGAGCTTGCGGCCGCCTGCGTCGTGGCAGCCGTGCCGCGACCCACAGGCGATCTGATCGTGCCGATCCCCGGCGCGCGTAGTCGCGTCGCCTGGCGCGGGATCGACGGTCCCTGCGATCTGGCTCGCATGCTGGCCTGCCGCTGGCATCTTCCCGTGCGAACCGATCTGCTCGAGCGGGTGCATGAGCGCCCCCAGCGAGGGCTGACGGCGGCACAGCGTCAGCACAATGCTGCGGGAGCATTCGCAGCACGTGGAGTCGTCGAGGGGAGAGTCGTCTTGGTCGACGACGTGATGACGACGGGAGCAACTCTGCGAGCGGGTGTTCGTCAGTTGCGACAGGCCGGTGCTGGGCGGGTCGACGTCGTCACGTTTGCCCGTGTTGTCACAAGATTGTAGCGATCAAAAATTGCTCTTCCCACGCCGCCGTTCGAGGAGTATGGTGAGTCCACTGTCACACGAGGAGGTGTCCCAATGGATGTTCGGGTGCACGCACGACACGTCGCTATTCCGCCCGAGTTGAGGGCGATGGCCGAGCAAAA
>CANKHS010000024.1 GCA_947481755.1 Actinomycetota bacterium
ACCAGGTCGGAACCCTGCAACGCCTTACGGATTTCCTCTTCGGACTCCTCGGCCGCTTCGCGACCAATTTCGGGTCGCGCACCAGAGCCGAGGCCCTTGGTCAGGTCTTCGCCAATATGAATACGGGTCGGGGCCTCAGACGAACTCAGCTGCTGGGCATCCGTGTTGACGGCAATAAACTCGACGTCGCGAATGCCCGCTTCGATCATCCGATCGACCGCGTTGACACCAGCGCCACCGACACCAATCACGCGAATCACGGCGAGGTAGGCATTGCCAGAGACATTGCGGGCCAGCGGCGAACCCTTGGCATCCCCACGCGCGAACATCGCGGCCGGACGAACAGCAGGCGTCTCGCGCACAGGCTCATCAACAGGGTCTGGGACGGGCTGAATGTGTGACGTGACGGGCGGGGCAGGCGGAGCGGCCGCAACGGGCGGGTCCATCATCTGCGTTGCCTCGATCGTCTCCTCAGGTGCAGGAGGGGTCGGCTCGGTCGTATTGCCTGCCTCTTTCGAAGCATCAGTCGACCGAAACAAGTCCGCAAGCGGACCGTCATGCATGCTGGCTCGTTTATTCGTCACGGCTAAGCACCTCCTCCGCAAGGGCCCGATACGACATTGCGCCGGGACCGTCTGGTTGATAGGTAAGCACGGAGCCCCCGCGGACAGGGGCCTCAGCGAGCTTCACCGTCTTGCGAATGCGTGTGTTAAAGACCAAATCGCCGAAGTTCGCAGTCAACAGCTGCAATGCCTCGCGGGCATGAACAGTGCGCTTATCGACCATCGTCGGCAAGATGCCTTCGATCTTGACGTTGGCGTTGAGATTCTCGCGAATCATCTGGAGCGTCGATTCCAACTGCACGAGCCCACGCAACGAGAGGTACTCGCACTGGACCGGGACGATCACGCCACTGCTGGCGGTAAAGGCATTGATCGTCAGCAAGCCAAGCGATGGCGGCGTGTCGATCAGGATGTAGTCGTAGTCCTTCTTGATCGGCGCGAAGGCCTTCTCAAGGGCGCGCTCGCGACCAATCGCGGAGGACAACGCGAGCTCGGCACCAGCCAGATCGATCGAAGAGACGGCGACGTCGACTTCCTGGTGATGAATGACCTCGGTAATCGGCAGGCGATGCACGAGCACGTCAAACATCGACTGCTCGAGGTTCTCAGGATCAACGCCAAAACTCATCGTCAGGTTCGACTGCGGGTCGAGATCGACCACCAGCACGCGCTTGCCCTGCTCTTTGAGTGCAGCGGCGAGGTTGACGGTCGACGTCGTTTTCGCGACGCCACCCTTCTGGTTCGCCATCGAGATGATGTGGGCAGGACGCGCTGCGTTGGACGCAACACGCAAGCGGCGCGGCGACGCGACAGGAGGCGTTGCCGTAGCAGTGGCAGTCGGAGTCATGTCAGGGCTATTCGGACTCTCCTGCCGTTCTCCTTCCGGGCTCTAATACAGCGTTTTGGAACTGGTACCAGACCTGCGATGCTTGTGGCCATGGTGTTTGAACCCGCGCTGAGTCGTTCTGACGATCCCCAAGACGACGATCGCGTCCTGCTCTTCGCCGGCAACGCCCTGATCGTCACTTCAGCTGCAGATGTGCGACTGCCGACACGAACCGAGTTGGCTGGATTGGTACCAGCCGAGACCGTCCACGTCGGTGTGCTCGCCGGCCAAGCGGTTGAGACCGCCGCTATCGATAAAGAGACGGAGTTGCCCAGCGGCTGGGCACCCGAGACGCTACGACCGCTGCACGGACGCCTGTCCGACGCCGAGTGGGCCGTGGCAGGTAGAGCCTTTCAACTGGCCGAATGGGATCGCACGCATCGTTTCTGTGGCGTCTGTGGCACACCAACGGAGCGCCTCGACGACGAGCGTGCGCGTGCCTGTCCCACATGTACGCACCGCGCCTATCCTCGCCACTCGCCTGCCGTCATCATGCGCATCACCCGTGGCGACGAGGTGCTGCTTGGCCGCTCGAGCCACTTTCCACCCGACATGTACTCGACGCTCGCGGGCTTCGTCGATGTCGGCGAGAGCGCTGAGGCGGCAGTGCGGCGCGAGGTCCGCGAAGAGGCAGGCATCGAGATCACCGAGCCGCAGTGGTTCGGCAGCCAAAGTTGGGCCTTCCCGCACTCGCTGATGCTTGGTTTTACGGCCGAGTGGGCCTCGGGTGATGTCGTCGCCGATCTGACCGAACTCGAAGATGTGCAGTGGTTTACGCGCGAGCACCTGCCCGTGCTGCCACCTCCTTCGAGTATCGCCCGACGTCTGTTGGACGATTGGCTCTAATGCGCGTCGACCGTCTCGCCGATGGTCTGTGGCGGTGGACGTCACCGCATCCAGAGTGGTCCGCCACGCCAGACGATCCCAGTGGAGGCTGGCCAGAGGATGTCTCGTGTATCTACCACGAGTCGCCAGCCGGCATCGTCCTGATCGATCCGCTCGTCCCTGACGGCAGCGAGGGCGAGCGCTTCTGGCATCACCTCGATCAGGATGTCGCGCGCGTTGGCATGCCACCGACGATCGTGGTCTCCACCGAGTCGCACGGTCGTAGTGCCGATGCGGTGCACGAGCGCTATCCAGGCTCGCGTGTGCTGGGCGTGTCGCTCGCGGCATCCTGCAACGCGGATCGGGTACTGGAGGATGGTGAGGTTCTACCGGGTAACTGCCACGTGACCCTGACCGACGCACCGGGCGCGCCTCGCATGGCGATCGTGCAGTGCACCTGCCATGGACTGCTGTGGCTGTCGGACCTGGTGATCGGCGATGGCGCTGGTGGGCTGTGCCGACCGCCAGCCGGGTGGTTCGACGATCCCGGTGCGGGCCAGTGGCTGGAACACGGCCTTCCCCGGCTACTTCCAAAACTTCTTGACGCACCGATCGAACATCTCGTTTCGGCTCACGGCCCCGTCATCAGCGTCGATGCGCGTGCTGCGCTGGAGCGCGCGTTCGACCTCCCGGTGGCGTGACACCGCCCGACCGCACCTGTGGTTCGTGCGGCCGCGATTTCTCGTGGCGTAAAGCGTGGGCGCGCGATTGGGATCAGGTCCGCTACTGCTCCAGCGGCTGCCGGAAGCGCGGCGTCACCGCCACGGACGCGGCCCTTGAGGCCACCCTCGTCGACCTTTTAGCCAAGGGCAGCGCAGGCGCCACGATCTGTCCGTCGGAGGCCGCTCGAGCCGTCGGCGGAGAGGACTGGGAGAAACTGCACGAGCCTGCGCGCCGTGCCGCCCGACGCCTCGTTGCGACCGGGACGTTCGAGCTTACGCAGGGCGGTCGAGTGGTTGATCCGTCGACGGCGCGCGGTTCAATTCTTCTCCGCCGCACCCATTAGGACGTTGTCAGCCGCTCCGGTCCACCCTCACGGACGACGTAGGAGTTCTCGATACCGACCGCGCCAACTCCGGGAAAGACCAGCTTCGGTTCCACTGCGATCACGTTACCCGCCACGAGCGGCTCGGCGAAGCCTTGGGCAAGGAACGGGCGCTCGTTGATCTCGAGACCAATGCCATGGCCGACGAACTTCACCCGCGAGGAGCCATGCCCCATCCAGTGCTCACCAAACCCGGCGGCCGTCGCCAATTCGAGCCCACGGAGGTAGAGCTGCTCCGCGGGGATGCCCGGCACCATCAGCGTCTCGAGGTCGGCAAGGATTGCCTCGCAGACCGCCAAGGCCTCGGCAAGCAGCGGGTTGGGCGTGCCCCGAAAGAACGTCCGCGTCGCGTCGGCCAGATAGCCCTCCCAGCCCCCGACAAGATCGACCGAGATAGCATCGCCATCACGCAACTCCCAGCCACCCGGTCCCTTGCCGACGGCCGGGTTTGGCCCGGGACCGCCGAGCGGCGTATCCGCCCACGGGGCGACAGCCGCGTCTGGGCCAGCCAACACCGCGCCGTAGAACATCTGCCCGTTGAGACCGCGAAAGCGCAGAGGGCCTTGGTGCCCGACGAGGCGCATCGCGTGCTCAAGTGCGATCTGGACGTCTCGATCCGTCCGCTGCGTCGCGACCGTCTCAGGCGCGAGTGTGAAGGCGGCCTGGACCTGCTGCGCGGCAATGCGGCTCTGATCAATCTCCCACTCGCTCTTGACCGCACGCACGCCGGCCAACGCGTCCGAGACGTCAACAAGTTCGAGTGCCGGCAGGAGCGCCTGGTAGCGGAGGTAACGCGCGGCGGGCAACACATCGAGCTCGAGTCCCAGTCGCAGTGTTCCGAGTTCGGCGAACAGCGCTGGTAGTTCCTTGAACGATCCAAACGGCCGTACGTCGACAATCCGCCCATCGTCTGTTGCCCGGTCGAGATTACGTCGAACGAGGAAGATCGGCTCGCCCGCAGCAGGCACCACGAGGTGCGCATCCGCCATCACCCCCGTCAGGTAGATCAGGTCCGTGGCCTCGACGATCAGTGCGGCATCGATCGAGGCCTCAGTCAGAGCCGCACGGAAGGCGGCCAGGCGGCGGGCGATCTCATCGGCGGGGACGGACATAGCGGAACGCTACCGGTCAGTGCCTGCGGACGGCGCTACGCTGCCGGTTGTGATTCTCCACGGCGGAACCATCTATACCGGCGACCCCGAGGTCCCACGCGTCCGTGGTCTACCGATCGACAACCGCGGACGCATCACCCGCGGTGTCGAGGCATGGGAGGGCGACACCTCTGCCGTCTCGAACGAGCGCATCGATCTTGAGGGGCGCACCGTGGTGCCTGGCTTCGTCGACGCACACGTGCACTTCCTGTCCTGGGCGCTCGCTGCCAACCGTGTCGACGTCCGACTGGCAGCCACCGGCGAGGCCGCACTTGCGCTGGTCGCCGAGCGCGCCGCCGCCGATCGAACCAACGGGGCCGATACCGACTGGCTGATCGGTGGAGGCTGGACCGAGCAGCTACTGGCTGGGATTACCGACCCTGCCACAGCGCTTGACCAGGCCGTGCAGGGACGCCCGGCAGCACTCTGGGCTCGTGATCACCATGCCCTTTGGCTCAGCACCCGCGCACTCGAACTACTCGGTGGTGGCGACTCGATCCGTCGCGAGCACGATGCCTGGGCAGTGCCCTTGCCCGAGCCGACCCGCGTCGAGCGTCAGCGCGCCGTCGCTGCTGGTCAGACCGCTGCACACGCACTCGGCGTGACGGGCGTACACGATTTTGAGTGGCGCCTCGGTCGCCGCACCTGGCAGGAACTCGACGTCGACGGCCGCGTCTCACTCCGGGTCGTGATGGCCGTCACGGCTGAGCACATCGACGCGCTCGATGCGATCGAGCTGGTTACCGGCTTTGGCTCCGACCACGTCAAGGTCGGCCCCGTCAAGGCCTTTTGTGACGGCACACTTGGCGCGCGCACCGCCAACATGCTCGCTCCGTATACCGACGGCGGAACGGGCATGGATCTGCTGCCGCCAGCCGCGCTCGTCGAATTGATTACGTCGGCTGCTGCCCACGGCATGCCGGTCGCGCTGCATGCGATTGGCGACGCCGCAGTGCGCAACGCGCTCGATGCATTGGAGGCAACGCGGCCAGCCTGGCTCGAGCTGGCCGAGGAACGACCGCCACGTATCGAACATGCCCAGCTTGTACACCCCGACGATCTCGCACGTTTTGCCGCGCTCGGCGTCGTAGCCTCGATGCAACCTGCGCACGCTGCTGAGGATCGCATCAACGCCGAGGCTGCGTGGGGTGACCGCTGCACCGGCGCCTACGCGTGGCGTTCGCTCCACGAAACAGGTGCGACGTTGATCTTCGGCTCCGATGCCCCCATCTCGCCACTCAACCCTCTCGCAGCCATGGCTGCCGCGACGAGCGCACCCCTGACGTCCGGACAACAGGTGGACGCCGCAACCGCATTGGCGGCCATCACGACACTGCCCTCCCAGGTCGCTGGCCTCGCCCGCACCGTCGGCAGGCTCGCGCCCGGTCGGGCTGCCGATCTCGTCGTGCTCGATGGTGACCCGCACGAGGTCGCTCCCGAAGACATTGCGTCGATCAACGTCGTCGCGACGATGGTTGGCGGCCGCTGGGTCTACGGCCGACCGCCCTGGTGATTCTCGCCCCTGCGTACCGCGAGCTCGTGGCACCCGGTCGTCGGTGGCTACTCGCCGCCGCGGGCGGTGCATCGTTTATCGCCGCGTCCGACGTACTGCTGATCGCGACCGCTCTCCCGAGCGCAGCCCGCGACCTGAGCGGCCTCGACCGCTACGCACTTGTTGTCGGCTGTTACGCAGCCGCCCTCGCCGTCGGCCTGCCGATCAGTGGAGCAGTGATCGATCGCTACGGCGCCTGGCATTCACTCCTCTTTGGCTGCGTGCTGTTCGCCTGCGCTGGCGTCGTGGCACCGTTTGCTCCCTCGATGGATGCCCTCGCCGTCCTGCGCCTCGTCCAGGGGTTTGCGGCCGGCTTCTTGCTCGCAGTGCCACTCTCGGTCGTGATCCAGCGGATCCCCAAACACCTTCAGAAATCGGCCTACGCCCTCAGTAACTCCGTCTGGGCCCTGGCCGCCCTCGCGGGACCGGTACTTGGTGCTGTCCTGACCGACCTTTTCTCATGGCGCGCCGCCTTCATCGTCCCTGTCCTGATGACCGTGGCCGTACTCTATGCGGGCTATCGCGGGCTTCGTGACAGTTCCGTACGCCCGGCAGATCCTCACGCGCGCATCCACCCACTCGGGCCGCTGCTCCTCGGTGCCACCGTCGCTGCACTGCTCCTCGAGCCGCGACTCGCGATCATTCCCGCGATCGGTTTTGTGCTGTCGGAGTGGCGCTCGCCCGAACCCGTTTTTCCGCGTACGCGTGCCGGACGCGGTATCGCCATTCTCTGCGCTGCAACCGGCGTGGCCTTCACAGGCGCCGATGGTCTACTGCCACTCGGTCTACAGGTCGGTCTTGGCTGGCCCATCCTCGTCGCGGCGATTCCCCTCATCTTTACGACCGCTGCCTGGGCCTCTGGCTCATTTGTCAGTGCCCGCGTCACGCTCAGCCATCGTCGCCAGCTCCTGATCGCGAGCCTGATCGTCGCCGTCGGCGTTGGTGTGATGGGCCTCCCGATTCTCGGCGGCCTCACCCTCGCCTTTGGGATCGTGATCGCCGCCTTTGGCATGGGTGTGCAGAGTCCGGTCGCACTGCTGAGCGCGGCCCTCGAGCGTCCGAGCGGTGAAGGGCGGGCGACAGCCTCTGTCCCGTTGGCACGAAGCATTGGTGGCGGCATTGGCATCGCAGTCGCCGGCGCATTGGTTGTGCGCGCAGTTGGGCGCGACGCGATGGATCACGCCGAGCAGGCAACGGCCGCCGTTCCATCAATCGCTTCAGCCGTCCAACACTCCAACCTACTGCTCGCAGGCGTCTGCCTGATCAGCCTGCCGGCCGTACTGCTGTTACGTCGCGATTAGGTCGTGATTAGGCGGCGCGCATACCCTGCGCAGCAGCCATGACCTGCAGCTTGCGAAGGCTCTGATTCTCGATTTGACGGATGCGCTCGCGTGTCACGTTGAACGCCCGACCAACCTCATCGAGTGTGCGGGGGTCGTGCCCGTCGAGCCCATACCGGAGCTCGAGGACGCGGCGCTCACGGTACGACAGCATGCCGAGAATCCCCTGGAGTGCCTCGCGTTGTAGAACGGCCTCCGCGGCCTCATCGGGGCGTGGCCCAACGGTGTCTTGGATGAAATCGCCGAAGCTCGATTCGTCGTCCTCACCAACGGGCTTCTCGAGCGAAATTGGAGCCTGCGCCGAGCGCCGGATGTACTCGATGTCCGCGACCGAAACGTCGGCTGCCTCAGACAGTTCTTCGAGCGACGGATCGCGGCCAAGTTCTGCAAGGAGGCGGCGCTCGATTCGAGCAACCTTGTTCAGCTTCTCGACGACGTGGACGGGCATCCGGATCGTGCGACCCTTGTCAGCCAAGGCACGCGCAACGGCCTGGCGAATCCACCATGTGGCATACGTCGAGAACTTGTAGCCCTTGCGGTAGTCAAACTTCTCCGCGGCGCGAACCAGGCCGATCGTGCCTTCCTGGATCAGGTCGAGGAACGGGAGCCCCTGATTGCGATAGTTCTTTGCAATCGAGACGACGAGGCGCAGGTTGGCCTCAATCATGTGCTGCTTCGCACGCTGGTCGCCCTTCTCGATGCGCTTAGCGAGCTCAATTTCCTGCGACGCCGTCAAGAGCGGTACCCGCCCGATGTCCTTCAGGAAGAGCTGCAGCGTGTCGGTCGAAACCTCACGCGTCGAGAGATCAAGCGCCGGGCGGACCTCATCGACCGGCTCCTCCGCAACGATCTCCACATCCGCTGCATCGAGCGCCCGGTAGACGTCCTCAACCTGCGTGTCCGTGAGATCGAGCTCGTCGAGCGTGCCGCGCAAAGCCTCATCCGAGATGGCGCCGGCCTCCTCGGCCTGCGCCAAGAGCGCACGGGCGGCTTCGCTCTCACCAATCAGATCATCCACGCTGTCGCGCTCGAGTCCCTGCTGCATTCCGCCGCTCCTCCATAGTGAACGTGGCAAAAGCATAAGAACGGCATCGGACGAAACAATTGTCACGATTGTCGCCGCGCGCTACATCGTGGCTAACAACTGCTTGGCAACCTGGCTGAGCCGCGAACTCGGATCGACCGCCGCCACCTGCCGGAGTTCCGCCCGCGCCGTGTCCGTATCGTGGAGCCAGAGCAACATCAGAGCGAGGTGCAGCCGCGGCGACGGATCGGATGGGTTGTCACGAACCAGTGGTCCCATCTGCCCAAACGAACCGGCAGGGTTGTCTTTCGCGTAGCTGGAAATGATCTTGCCCACCTTGGCTTCGACGAGGCCTGGATCGACGGCGAGCGCAGCATCGAACGCATCCACAGCAGTCGAACGCTGGCCGGCGGCGATGAGGGCAGCGCCGTAATTGACCTGCGCCTGCGCATCGTTTGGCGCCGCTGCAGCCTTCTGTTTGAGCACAGCAAGACTCGAGCTCGGCGCGTTTTCGGCCAACACAAACGGCGGGTACCCGGCTGGCATTGCTGGGTGCAACAGATCGTCGGAGGCGACGCCGTAGAACGAGTCAGGAGCTGCGTCGCGGACAGAACGCAACGCCTTCTCTCCGGCAGCGCGTTGGCCAGACCAGAGCAAAGCCTCACCGTAGGAAAACTGAACAAACGGGTCATTCGGGGCCGCCGCCACAACCGCGGCCAGTGCCGAGATCGCCTTCGCTGGCTCGGCAGCGTCGTACTGGGTCAACGCGAGCGCAGTCTTTGCTGCCGGCTCACCCGAGCCACGAAGTGTCGCCTGCGCGCCCGCGATGTCGCCCGCTGCAACCTGCGCGGCTGCGAGCCGCAGATCAGCTTCGATGCCTGGCGTTGCCTCCCGACGGGCACCTGCCCACGCCACGAGCTTTGCCGGAGTTGTCGGTGCGCCAGCGATCGGCGGTACGACGATCGTCGGTTGCCCCGGAAGCGGAGTGGATACTGCCCGATTGACCGGCTTACTCGCCTGAGGTTGCGCCGGCTCCTGTGTCGCCAGCGCCGCGAGTCCAACCACGATTGCCGCGGCAATCACGCCGCCAATCAACAAGGCCAGCAAGCGACCACGCGGTACTCCAATTCGGGACTCACTCGACGACGCCATGATCTCAGGCTACCAGCGGCATGGAACCCGATCCTACGGTGCGGGAATACCGCCTACCGTTTAGACGTTTTCCGAATACTATTTGCCGTTCGGCATAAGAAACCGCTATACCTTGAACTGCGCCGGTTCCCCGAGCCCGCGCGAAAGTGACGACAGATGCCTACGTACCGAGAACTCCTCGCACAGGTCAAGCAAGAGATCGCCGAAGTCGACGCGAACGCGTTGTCGGACGAGTTGGCATCCGCCACCCCACCGGTGCTCATCGACGTGCGCGAACCCGATGAATACGAACAGGGTGCGATTGCCGAGGCGATTCACATCCCTCGCGGCTTCCTTGAGTCGCGGATCGAAGCAACAGCACCAGATCACAATCAGCGCATCGTTTTGTCGTGCGCCTCGGGAGCACGTTCTGCCTTCGGCGCCAAGGCACTCGCAGATCTCGGCTACACGAACGTCGCCTCGCTCGCCGGTGGCTTCTCCGGCTGGAAGCAGGCCGGCAATCCGTGGTCCGAGCCGAAGGTGCTCGACGCAGAGCGCCGCCGCCGCTATAGCCGTCACCTCGTGATTCCTGAGGTCGGCGAGGCGGGCCAATTGAAGCTGCTCTCCTCGAAGGTCTTGATGATCGGCGCTGGTGGGCTCGGCTCGCCCTCTGCCCTCTACCTCGCCGCTGCTGGCGTGGGTACCATCGGGATCATCGATGACGACGTCGTCGACGCCTCGAACCTCCAGCGCCAGGTCATCCACAACATGGATCGCATCGGCATGCCGAAGGCGGAGTCCGCACGACTCACGCTGACGGCGCTCAATCCCGACGTTGAGGTGATCGAGTACCGCGAGCGTCTCTCCAGCAGCAACATCGATCGCATCCTTGCGGGCTATGACGTGATCGTCGATGGCACCGACAACTTCCCCACGCGCTACCTCCTCAACGACGCGAGCCTGATCCACAAGATTCCCGTGGTGCACGCCTCGATCTTCCGTTTTGAGGGGCAGCTGACGGTCTTCAAGCCGTTCGAGGGACCGTGCTACCGCTGCCTCTTCCCTGAGCCTCCGCCCGCCGAGCTCGCTCCGAGTTGCGCCGAGGGTGGCGTCTTGGGTGTGCTGCCCGGCATCATGGGCACGCTGCAGGCAACGGAGGCCCTCAAGCAGTTGCTCGACATTGGTGACCCGCTCGTTGGCCGGCTCCTGCTCGCCGACGCGCTCGAAATGTCGTTCCATGAGGTCCAGTTGCGACGAGATCCAAATTGCGCCGTCTGTGGTGAACACGCTGGCCCAATCGAATACATCGATTACGATGAGTTCTGCGCGGGCGGGGCCCACGCGGCCGCCCACTAGGAGCCGATTACGATGCCCATCTCTCTTCGAATGCCACCCGTTCTTCGCCCCCAGGTTGGCGGGGCACGTCAGGTTGAGGTTGCTGGCTCCACGCTGCGCGAGGCGCTCGACGACCTCTTCGCCCAGTTCCCCGCCGTGCGCGACCAGATCGTCGACGGCGAAGGCCAGATCAATCGCTTCGTCAACGTCTACGTCTCGAACGAGGACGTGCGGCTTGGTCAGGGTCTCGACACGCCTGTCCCAGACGGCAGCACCGTCATCGTCCTGCCCGCCATGGCTGGCGGCTCGGTCTTCCCGCCGAATGTCTGCCGCGGTGGTGGCGACGTGCTCAGCGCGATTGGCGGTACGCCACTTGTCGAGCTGCCGAACCTGCGACCCGCCGGTGGCGCTCGCATCTGGTCGAAGCTGGAGATGCTCAACCCGTCCGGCTCGATCAAGGACCGGGTTGCGCTTTCGCTGATCGAATCCGCCGAGGCACAGGGCCTGCTCTCGCCCGGCCAGACGATTATCGAACCAACCAGCGGCAACACGGGCATTGCGCTCGCGATGATCTGCGCCGTAAAGGGCTACAAGTTTCGCGCGGTCATGCCGGAGTC
Source organism: Actinomycetota bacterium (assembly GCA_947481755.1). Lineage (GTDB taxonomy): Bacteria > Actinomycetota > Thermoleophilia > Gaiellales > F1-60-MAGs149 > F1-60-MAGs149. Next base: position 11,530 of record CANKHS010000024.1, read on the forward strand.
GGCGACACCCGAGCGCGTGCAGCAGATCTCCATGTATGGCGCCGAGATCGTCTTCTCACCCGGCGAGCTTGGCTCGAACGGTGGCGTCGCACTCGCGCGTGAGCTGGCTGCTGCCGACCCATCGCTCTACATGCCGTTTCAGTACGCCAACCCCGAGAACCCCAATGCGCACTACCGCACCACGGGCCCCGAAATCATTGAGGCCCTCGATGGCCAGGTCGACGCGTTCGTCGCGGGCCTCGGCACCGGTGGCACCCTGATGGGCACGGGCCGTGCGCTGCGCGAGGCCAATCCGGACGTGCAGATCATTGCCGCAGAGCCGCTCCAGGGCGAGGCTGTGATGGGGCTACGTTCGCTCGAGGATGGCTACACACCGGAGATCCTCGACATCACCCAACTCAATCGCAAACTCCTCGTCACCAATACGGAGTCCGTGCAGGCCATGCGCGACCTCCTGCGCCACGAGGGCATCTGGGTCGGCGTCTCCTGCGGTGCCGCCTTCTCGGTAGCCCGACGCGTAGCAGCCGAGCTCGAGCCCGACCAGAACGTCGTAACGGTCTTTGCAGACGGTGGCGCTCGCTATGCCTCCGCCAATCTCTTCAACGAGACCGAGGGCGAGGATCTCGAAGAGTTGATGGAGGATCGACTCTGGTGGTAGCCGACGGCCCGCTCGTACTGCCGCGCTCGCTGCAGAACGAGATCGTCGCGCACGCCAAGGCGGGTCTGCCGAACGAGGCCTGTGGCATTCTCGGCGGACGCGACGGCACGGCCACGCGCTTCTTTCCCGCCATCAACGGCCAACCGAGTCCGTACTTCTACGACATCGACTCGCAAGATCTCTTGCGGATCGTGCTGGAGATCGAGGATGCCGACGAAGACATCGTCTGCATCTATCACAGCCACGTCGAGAGCCCCGCCTTCCCCTCGCGCACCGATGTCGAGCTCGCGGCCTGGCCGGATGCGGCTTATCTGATCGTCAGCCTCGGCTCGGAACCGCCGGAGGTCAAGGCGTTCGCGATTCGCGACGGCAAGATCAGCCGACGCGAGATCACCCTGACGGACTAGGCGCCTACTTCTTCTTGACGGTTTGCGGCGGCTCTTCGTCGTCTTCCGCAGCAATCGGCATCGGCAGTAGCGTCGCCTCGAATGCCGTCGAGAGACCGATCACCGAGTGCGTGCGATTGACCGAGTCGATGCAGCGAATCTTATGCAGCACCTGCTCCAGGTCCGGTGTGCTCTCGGCACGCACCTTCAACAGGTAGCCCCACTCCCCCGCAACCGCATGACACTCGAGAACGTTGGGGATCGACTGCAGCCGCTCGGTGAAGTCCGGGATGTCGAAGGCTGCGTTGTCCACGAAGACGAACGCGACGACGCCATAGCCCAACGCGTCCGCATCGACGACAGCACGGTAGCCCTTGATCACGCCACGCGCCTCGAGCTTCTTGACGCGCTCATGCGCCGCAGCCTGAGACAGTCCGACCCGCTTGGCGAGCTCGCCATACGTGGTCTTACCGTCCTCCTGCAAAATCTGGATGATTTGCCAATCGATCGGGTGCATAGGCTCCGTTACCGAATCTTTACGACTTATTACTTGCCATAACCGAATATCCTCTGGTAGTGTAGAGGAACGACGTAGGGAATACCACCCCCGTGAACCAGGATCCTCATCATGCAGCCCTTCGCAGCCCTAGCCCTTCTTCATAGTCGCCCGAACGCCGAGCAGCTCGTTAACCACGAGCGCCCCGCGATTCAGGTGCGCACCCGCCGCTTCGCTCTCCGCTCGAAGCGCGTCTAACTCACTTTTCTCTCCACCCTCCTCTCCTCTCCTCTCGTCTCGGCCCCGTCATCGACGGGGCCGAACGTATTTCTGGGGTCGTTTTCTTGTTGCCAGTAGGCAGCTAGCCCACCGAGCAGGATCCACGAACCGCGCCGCATCGCGCCGTGAACGACCACAACAGTGTCCAGAAGGGGTCAGGCACGATCTGGACATTTCCTGCCGAGCTAGCTCGTCTATCAAATGTCCAGATCGTGCCTGACCCCTTCTGGACACTGTGGCGCTTTGTGGACAGT
>CANKHS010000025.1 GCA_947481755.1 Actinomycetota bacterium
AGAGATCATCCTCGCTCGCGGTGGCACGCCGATCGCGAAGATCGTGCCGATCGCGGTCAAGCGCGAATGGGCGGGGCCAGGCGCGTGGAAGGGCAAGTACGACATCCCCGACGACGCGTTTGAGTGGAGCGAGGCAGAGCTAGAAGAGATGTTTGGCTCATCGATCTTCCCCGACGAGTCGCCCGGTGATGCGACAGAGGCCAGCTGACGCTGCGTGGCGCTCCTGCTCGACACGCATGCTGCGGTGTGGTGGCTAACGGATTCGCCGCGGCTTCCTAAGGCTGCGCGTGAGGCAGTGGCGACCGCAGTTGATGGCGAAGGCGTTTTCGTCAGTGCGATCTCGGGCATTGAGGTCGCTCTGGAGGACTCTCGTCGCCCAATGCCACCGGTTGAGGCCTTTGTCGATGGCGCTCAGGCATCGGGCTTTCGGGTGCTGCTGTTCGACATGCAGGATGCAATCGCGTTTTCCAACCTTCCGCGTCTACATGCCGATCCGTTCGACCGCGCACTGGCGGCTCAGGCGCAGCGACGAAACCTGACGCTGATGACCGCCGACCGCATTCTCACGAAATATCCAATCGCCATCTACCGCCTCTAACCCCCTATGACTGCCATTCTCCGATCATGACTGTTCGCGTCCGCTACGCACCTGCGCCCACGGGCGACCTGCACGAGGGTGGTGCGATGGTTGCTGTGGCTAATGATCTCTTGCGGCGCCAGCACGGTGGAGCCTTCGTCTTGCGGATCGACGATACGGATGACGAACGCCTCGCCGAGGGCGCAGTTGAGCGGATTTTCCGTGATCTTGCCTGGCTCGACATCGCGGTGGATGAGGGGCCCGACCATGGCCCACACGCGCCCTATCGGCAGTCGCAGCGTCTCGACCTACATCTTGCTGTCGCCGAGCAGCTCGTCGCGGCCGGGACGGCCGAGCGCCTGCCTGATGGTGCGATCGTGTTGCCGGGCGCCACGCAGGACGTCACGATCAATGACTGCAGCCGTGGCCCGATTCGGATCCCCGCCGACGAGCTCGATCGAACGGTGCTCGTGCGGTCCGATGGTCGGCCGACGTATCACCTGGCGACCGCAGCCGACGACCACGCGATGGCGATCACCCACGTCGTACGCGGCGAGGACCACATCGTCAACTCGGCACGCCAGTTGCTCCTCTTCGCGGCGATGGGCGTCGAGCCGCCGGCCTATGCGCACCTGCCGATCGTGGTGGGGAGCGATGGCGCCAAGCTCTCCGGGCGCAGTGGCGCGCTTGGTGTCGAGGTTCTGCGTGAACAAAGCTGGTTGCCCGCAGCCGTCGTCGATTGGCTCGCCCGTTCGGCCTGCCCGCCGATCACGGCATTGCCCGCTGCCTCCGCAGATGTGTTGGCGCAGAGTTTCGATGTGGCACACCTCGGGCATGGCACAACCCGGCTCGACCCGGCGCTTTTGGCAACGCTCGGGCGCGATCATTTGGCTCTGTTGAGCACATCAGAGCGCATTGGGCTCGTTCGTGATCGCCTGTCAGCACACGGGAATATCGAATTGGAACGCGTCATCGAGACGCTTGAGCCGGGGCTCGGTGAGGCCGCGAACGTGCAGGCAGCGGCCGACCTGATCACGGGTATCACGGCCACACCAAACCTTCAGGATGTGGGGGAGGGTGAGCGCGCGGCGGCTGCGGCTCTCGTCGCGATGCGCGCGCCGCTGCCCGACCTGATCGACAGCGAGGCAGCTGCGGCATTGCTTAGCGAGTTGGGCGTCGGTAAGCGCTCGGTGCGGCGGGTCTTGACGGCGGCCGACCACGGAATCCCGCTACCGTTGGTACTCGCGGCGCTGACGCGAGACGAGACACTCGCTCGCGCGCAGGCCGTGGTGGATCTGCCATGACGCTGCATCTCTACGACTCCCTTCGCCGCTCGGTCGTTCCGGTCGAGCCGCTGACGCCTGGCCAACTCGGCCTCTATGTCTGTGGCCCAACGGTGTACGGCCCGATCCATGTCGGCAACGCGCGTCCGTTTGTAGTGGCCATGACGCTCGCGCGCCATCTGCGCCGCACCGGCTGGCAGGTCAAGGTCGTCTCGAATCTGACCGACATCAACGACAAGATCTATACCGCCGCGGTTGCGGAGGGCATCGAAAGTGAGGCGCTTGCCGCACGCGAGTCGGCGCGGTACATCGCCGACACCACGCGGCTCGGCCTTGGACGACCCGACGTGGAGCCGAAGGTAACGGACTCGCTGCCAGAGATCATCGCCATGATCGAGCAGTTGATTGCGGGTGGTCACGCCTACGCCGCCGATGGTGACGTCTACTTCAGCGTCGCCGATTTTCCCAGCTATGGAGCCCTTTCGGGGCAAAAAATCGACGAAATGCAACCCGAGGAGATCACCTCCAAGAAGTCGGCGCCGCTCGATTTCGCGCTCTGGAAGGCGACCAAGCCTGGCGAGGATGCGGCGTGGGAGTCGCCCTGGGGATTGGGGCGCCCTGGCTGGCACATCGAGTGCTCGGCGATGGCGATGACGGCGCTGGGCGAGGAGATCGACATCCACGGTGGCGGCATCGACCTCAAGTTTCCGCACCACGAAAACGAGCGCGCCCAGTCGGAGGCATTGACTGGTCGTCCCTTCTCGCGTATCTGGCTGCACAACGGCATGCTGCGTTTTGGTGGCGACAAGATGTCCAAGTCGCTCGGCAACATCGATCGCCTGGCCGATGCGCTTGACCGTGAGGGGCCAGAGACGTTGCTGTCGTTGTTTGCGCGTGCGCAGTATCGCTCTTCCGTCGACTACAGCCCCGACTCGCTCGAGGACGCGCGCCGCTCGAACGATCGGCTGCGTGAGGCGTTGCGCCGAGCAGCTCGCACCAGTGGTGTGGTCCCGGCTGCCGCCGGGGGCCCCCTTGCCGAGGCTGCCGCAGAGGTCGATAGTCGCTTCCGCGCCGCACTCGACGATGACTTCGCAACGCCCGAGGCGCTCGCCGCGTTGTTCGATCTGGTGCGTCAGTTGAATGCTGCAATCGACGTCGGCGATGCCGATCCCGCCGATGTTGCGCAGGCCCGCACCGTGCTGGTTGATTGTCTCTACGTGCTCGGGCTCGATGGACTTGCGGCCACGAGTGAGGGCCCACCTGCCGAGGCGCTTGCGCTTCTCGAACAGCGCGAAAACGCCCGTCTAGAGCGAAATTTTGAGCGTGCAGACGCACTGCGAGACGAATTACTCGCGCTCGGTTGGGTTGTGCAAGACCTGCCTGATGGACCCGAGTTGGCGCCCGCGTGAGTGCCGATCTGATCTACGGACGACAGCCGGTCCACGAGGCGACCCGTGGTCGACGCAACGTGCAGGAGATCCTGGTTACTGAGAAGGCCAAGGCCTCGCTGCCATGGCTGCGTGGTCTCGACGCGCCCGTGCGGGTGACGGGTGCGGACGAGATCGGTGCGCTGATCGGCAACTCCGATCATCAGGGCATCGCCGCTCACGTCGATCCGTTTCCCTACATCGATGGCGACGAGTTGCTCGCCATCGAACGCCCGCTGATCATCGCGCTCGATGGTGTTAGCGACCCGCGCAATCTGGGAGCAATCGTGCGCAGCGCCGAGTGCGCCGGAGCTGATGGTCTCGTCGTGCCGCGGCATGGCAGCGCGCCGGTCACCGCCGCTGTGGCCAAAGCCAGTGCCGGTGCGGTTGAGCATTTGCCGATTGCGATCGTGCCGAATCTGGCCGATTGGCTGCATCGCGCCAAGCGGCCAGGGCTATGGACGTATGCGGCCGCCGCCGACGCGCAGATGGCGTACACCGACGGCGATTATCGCGATGGCTGCATCTTTGTCCTCGGGGCAGAGGGCTCAGGCGTCCGTCCGCGGGTACAAACGGCCTGTGATGCGATCGTCTCGTTGCCGTTAGCGGGCAAGATTTCGTCGCTGAATGTCTCGGTCACCGCCGGCATTCTGCTGTTTGAGGCCGTTCGGCAACGTCCGTAGGGCTCAACGCCTTTTGAGGCTCTCCGAATAGGTATGTCCCTATGGAAACCTCAAAAACCCTCTGATAGAGCCGATTCTACGGCCTACCGCTGTCGTTACAGAATGTAACGGTTTGCAGGCAAATTAGGATTTACCCTATCAATTGTGACATTGCCCTTGTAATTGCCTAGGCCGTCGGGCATAGTGCGGATGTCCGACATAAACCTCAAGTACACAATGAGGTTTATGGAGAGTCATGGAGGGTTATCCCGTTATGCAAGCAGCACGAGCAACTACTACCCGCACGCTGGATCCAGCAGCGCGGCAGAAGCGCGATCAGGGTGATCTCTCCCTTGTCTTGCGTGCTCGCAACGGCAATGACGCCGCTCTCGACCAGCTGATTCGGCGCTATCAGCCATTTGTGCGCCTTAAGGCCTCGAGTTACTTCCTGGCCGGCGGCGATTCCGACGACCTCCAGCAAGAGGGCCTGATTGGCCTCTACAAGGCGATCCGCGACTACCGCGTCGATCGTGAGACCTCGTTCCGCTCGTTTGCCGAGCTCTGCATCACCCGCCAGATCATCACGGCGATTAAGGGTGCAACCCGCAACAAGCATCAGCCACTCAATGGCTACATCTCCTTTAGTCATACGCCTGCTGGAGCCGATCCAGAGGGTGGAGAGTGCACGCTTGGTGATGCCATTGCCGGCTCGCCAACGCTTGACCCAGCGTCGCGCGTCGTCTCGAGTGACGAGCTCGATTCGCTGGTCTCGATGCTCGGTAAGGCGCTCTCGCCGCTCGAATCCGAGGTACTCGCCTCGTTTATGGCCGGCGAGTCGTACGAATCGATCGCCGAGCGAGCCGGTTGTGATCCGAAGGCCGTCGATAACGCTCTGCAGCGCGTCAAGCGCAAGATCGAGCAGCACCGTGCCAGCCGCGAGGTTGGCGAGACCGCCTAGATTTTCGGTATGTCTGCCGGTGACCTCGTACTCGCCGGTTTGGCTGCGCTCGCGGCGGGAATCATCAATGCTCTGGCCGGCGGCGGCACGCTGATCTCATTTCCCGTGCTGTTGGCGCTTGGGGTCCCGCCGATCACGGCCAACGTAACGAACACCGTGGCGTTGGTCCCTGGTTATCTTGGGGGGACTCTCGCTCAGAAGGATGATCTGGTCGGTCAGGGTCGCCGGATGCGGGTCTTGCTGCCGCTCGCGGCGCTCGGTGGACTGATCGGTGCAGGGCTGCTGCTGATCACACCAGAGCATGCGTTCTCGGTCTTGATCCCGTTCTTGATCATCGGTGCTGTCGTTCTCTTGGCGCTCGGTAATACCGTCAAGAAGCGTGTCGCAGAACGAATTTCGAAGTTGCATGGTGGGCAAGAACGGTTGCTGGGACCAGCCATTGGCATCTTTGCCGCGGCGATCTACGGCGGCTACTTCGGTGGCGGGCTCGGCATCATCGTGCTGGCGGTGCTCGGCGTTGTATTGGTTGACACGCTCACGCGCATCAATGCCCTCAAGCAGTGTTCGAGCCTCGTCATCAACGCTGCCGCGGCCCTCGTCTTCGTCTTCTCAGGGCATGTCTTGTGGATCACCGCCTTGGTGATGCTGGTCTGCGCACTTGGCGGTGGCTACCTTGGCGGACACCTGGCGACGCGCCTACCTGCAGTCGTCCTACAACGTCTCGTAATCGTCGTCGGCGTGGTCGTCGCCGTCGTCTACAGCGTGCGCACGTTCGGCTGAGAAACTACGCAGCGATTGCTGTGCGCTGCGTCGCAGCAACCCGAGCGGGGTCGGGCACGTTCGTACAGATGCCGTCGACACCCATTGCACAGAGGCGCGCGATCGTGGCCGGGTCGTCTGGTGTCCAGACCCAGATCTCGCCGCCACCGCGGTGCACCTGCGTGACCAGTTTTGGTGTCACGAGGCGATGTTGGACCGTCACGAGATCGATGCGGTACGCCTTCATCAATAGATCGACACGGCCGGTCCAGACGAACCGCCAGAGGCGATTGGCGGCCCAGCCGAGTGCGCGCACCCAGTCGTGGTGACGGCGCGGGATTGTGAAGCCGATGCGAATGCGTGGCTCGAGGTGGCGAACCCAGAGCGCCTGCTCCCAGCCGCCGCCGGTCAAGACGACGCGGTCGGTCATCTCGCCCTCGCGCAAGACGCGCACGAGTTGCTCGGAAAGGCCATTCTGCTTGAGGTCGAGATTGAGTGGGATATTGGCGTGGCGCGCCAACGCCAAGGCGTCGCGGAGGAGCGGGGCGGTCAGGTTCGCACCCTTTTCGTGAGCCAGCACCAACTCGCCGTCGGAGCCACGGCGGCGGACGTCGACCTCGACCATGTCGCAGTCGAGTCGGATTGCCTCGGCAATCTGTGCCAGCGTGTTATCGCCAAGTCCAGTGCGGTAGCCGCGATGCGCAATGTGTAGATGCGTACCCATACACCTAGCGTAGCGCTCAGCCACGGGAAAGCCGAAGAAATTCACCGAATCAAAATATCCCGCCAGCGGGGAAACCATTGATTCCAGAGCCGACGCGCGGACTCGAACCGCGGACCACTCGCTTACAAGGCGAGAGCTCTACCAGCTGAGCTACGTCGGCAACCTGTGCAGCGTAGCGACCGATCGATGCGGCATCGTAGGTTCCATGTACGACTCGCTTCGCGTCTTGGTGGTCTCCAACATGGTTCCCTCACTCGAGGTACCGCAATATGGCGTGTTTGTGATGCGTCAGACGGCGGCGCTTGAGCAGGCTGGCTGCACGGTTGAGGTCGTCGGCATCGAGCAGCGCACGACCAGGTTGCCGGGCACGTTGCGCAAGTACGCGCGGTTGCGGAGCCAGGGTGCGCATGCGGCGGACCGCATGCAGGCCGACGTCGTGTTGGGGCATTACCTCGTTCCAACGGCGCTGATCTGTCGGCGTGTCGCGCGCTCGGTCGGTGCTCCGTACGTCCTCGTCGCACACGGCGGCGATGTCGGTCATCTTGAGCGGTCTCGACCACTTCGGACCGCGGTGCGGCGTGCGGTGTTTGGGGCTGCCGCCGTCGTGGCCGTTTCCAGCGAGCTGGCTGCGCGACTGACGGCGGTCTTTCCGGGGCTCGCGGTTGATGTCATCAACACGGGCGTGGACCGAGCGTTGTTTCGTCCAGGCACAGGGGATCTATCGGCGTATGGCCCCGCCCCGAGTCGGCCGCTGGTGGTACAGATCGGCAATCTGATCGAGCGCAAGAACCCCGAGCGCCTCGCAGCAGCAGCAGAGCGACTGTTTGCCGAGCGCGGTGGTGGCGAGCTGTGGATTGCTGGCACGGGGCCGTTGGCCGAACAACTCGAGGGATTGCCGCACGTACGACTCTTGGGGTCTGTTCGTCCTGACCAGGTGCCTGCGTTGCTGCGCGGTGCGGATGTCGCAACGCTTGTCGCACTCAGCGAGGGCTATGGACTTGGGGCACTCGAAGCGATCGCCTGTGGCGTGCCCGTCGTCGTCTCCCAGACAGCGCCAGTGGCACGCGATCTGCCGGCAACGGCCGCGGTGCAGGTTGATCCGTACAGCGAGGACGCGATTCTCGAGGGGCTGCGGGCGGCACTCGAGCTGACACGCGAGGATCCCGCTGGTCAGTCGACGGCAGATGCGCACGCAGATGTCGTCCAAGCCCGTCGCCTCGCCGATCTACTCGAGCGGGTCGCACGCTCGCGAACTGCCTGATCGCGCCTAGTCGGCGGTAACGGTCGACGACTCTTCGACGTAGGGAGCGACGCCAAAGTCGTCTTCCCAGAGATCTTCGACGGTACGAAACTCTTCGTCGGTGAGTGGCGGCGTGTCGGACGTTGCGGCAAACTCGTCGATCTGCTCAGCGTTGTAGATATTTGGCAGCACGGAGGCAACGACGTTCTCGTGCAGCAGCCACTGGATCGCGGCCTGGCCCATCGTGCGATCTTCGCGCTCGAGGAACCGCACCTGTTCGACCTTCTGAACGCCCTCCACAAGCCACGACTTGGGGCGATGCTTGCGGTGATCGTTGTCGTCAAAGACGGTCTCGAGCGTGTACTTGCCTTCGAGCATGCCGGACGAGTGGGGGACACGCACGACGATCGAGGTGTCGTTGTTCTTTGCGCTGGCGATGAAATCGCGGCCAGGCTGTTGCTCGAGCAGGTTGTGGATCACCTGAATCGCGTGGATAGGGCGATTCTCGATGGCCCACAAACCCTCTGTGCGCCAGCCGATGGCGGGGCCGAGGGCGACGCCGATCGAGCCGATCGTGCCTGCCTGCACGAGACCATCGAGCATCTCGAAGAGTCCATCGTCCTGGAGCGCATCGAGGCGTGGATTATGGAGCTGGTAGAAATCGATGTGATCGCGACCGAGGCGACGCAGGCTCTGCTCAAGCGCGTACTTGACGAACGCGGGCGTCCAGTCATGCGGGCGCTCGACGTGGCCCTTGCGCTCCCACGGCGAGTAGATGTCGTAGCCAAACTTGGTGCCGATGACGACCTCGGAGTCGGCGCCGAATGCCTTCTCCAGCAGTGTTTCTCCGCGACCCTCACCGTAGGTGTCGGCCGTGTCGAAGAAGTTGATGCCGCGATCGCGGGCGTGGCGGAGGAGGGCTACGGCTTCGTCGTCGGAGTACTCGCCCCACCAACCGGTGGCGACAGTCCAGACGCCAAAACCAACCTCAGAGACGTTGACACCACTGGATCCGAGCGCGCGCTGTTTCATACTTGGAGCGTAGCGCGGGTACGTCGTGCCGTGCGAGGCGTCAATTTTTGTAGAGTGGGTCGTCCTACGTCGGGAGGCATGCGTGTCGAAGCAGGGACTGTTGCGGTGAGGCTGCTGACCGATCTGCAGTGGCTCGACACAGATGGCGCTCTCGAGGCCGGCTGGATTCTGATCGAACACGATCGCATCAGCGACTGTGGACACGGCGATCCGCCGCAGTCAGCAGGAGCAACGGTCGAGTCGCTTGGGGGTGCCATCGTGCTGCCTGGCTTTATCGACCTACACTGCCACGGCGGTGGGGGAGGGTCGTATCTATCGGGCTCGACGGATGAGGCGCGCCAAGCGGCGCTGACGCATCGCAGACGTGGCACGACGACGAGCCTTGGCAGTCTGGCTTCGGCGTCTCACAGCGACCTGCTGCGACAAATCGAGGCGCTGCTACCACTCGTCGCCGAAGGCACGCTGGTGGGTATCCACCTCGAGGGGCCATGGTTGGCGCCGGACTACTGTGGCGCACACGATCCCGCCGTTTTGCGTGGGGTTACCGACGATGAGGTAGCCGAGTTGCTTGCCAGCGGCGAGATCGCGATGGTGACGTTGGCGCCGGAGGTCGATGGCGTGCTCGCTGTGATCCCAAAGCTCGTCGCTGCCGGAGTAGTCGTGGCGATTGGGCACACCGGTGCGGACGCGTCAGTCGTTAGACAGGCTATCCATGCCGGCGCGCGTGTCGCGACGCATCTCTTCAATGCCATGCCACCGTTGCATCACAGGCAGCCTGGTCCCGTGGCAACGCTCCTGCTCGACCAACGTGTGACGATCGAGCTGATCGCTGATCTTGAGCATGTGGCACCAGCGATGCTCGAGTTGGCTATCCGTAGTGCTCGTCCAGACCGCGTCGCGCTGATTACCGATGCTATTGCGGCCGCCGACGATGGCGACGGCGACCACCGATTGGGCAAAATGGACGTCGTCGTTTCGGGTGGTGTCGCGCGACTGCGGGACGGAGGAGCGTTGGCGGGGAGCACGCTCACCCAGGATGCTGCACTGCGACATCTGGTCGAGGTCGTGGGCGTTGATTTGGCGGCAGCATCAACGATGCTCTCGGCGACACCAGCCCGAGCACTTGGGTTGTCAGATCGTGGGCAGATTGCTGCTGGACTGCGTGCCGATCTCGTGGTGCTGACACCGGCGCTTGAGGTTGTCGACGTCTTCCGCGCAGGCGAACGCGTCGACTAGCGCTGCGCGAGACGATCGCCAGCGATACGTGCGGCACCGAGCGCGCCACAGTCGTCGCCGAGTTCGGAGAGGACAATCCGGTTCGCGACGTCGGAGCGCAACAGGACTGGCTGTGCGGCTATGCGGACGTCGTTGAGGAAGTGGTCGCCCAGTCGCGTCGCCAAGCCGCCACCGATCACCACACAGTCGACGTCAAGCAGATTCGCAGCGCTACCAGCGGCCGTACCGACTGCGCGCGCGGCCTGGGCAATCAGTTCTAGCGCGAGCTCGTCGCGTTGCAGGCACGCATCGAGCCAGACGCGGCTCGTAAGGCGGCTACGGCCCTGCTCCTCCATCAATGCGAAGAGGGCCGTTTTGTGTCCTGCCGCGTGGTGGTCGCGGGCGATCTGTTCGAGTGCGCCACGGCCGGCGTAGGCCTCGAGGCAGCCTCGGCGCCCACAGCCACACTGGTTTCCGTCTTGCACGATCACGGTGTGGCCGATCTCGCCTGCAGCGCCAGCGCCCACCCAGAGTTCGTGGTTGAGAATCAGACCGCCGCCGACACCCGTACCGCAGAAGATGCCGAGCAGGTTGGCTCTGCCGCGGCCAGCACCGAGGCGGTGCTCGGCCACCATGCTCGCCTGTACGTCGTTGGTGAGCGCAACGGGTACGCCGAACATCTCGCCGACGATTTCTGCGACGGGGACGGGTTGGTCCCAGCCGGCGACATTGACGGCTTGGAGCACGACACCCGCAGCTGCATCGATCTGACCAGGAGCGCCAATACCGATCGTGCTGATTGCGGATGCTGGCTGATCTGCGCGCGCGAGTAGTTGCTCGATTGTCTCCTGGACTGCAGCAAGCACGGCGTCCGGGCCACCCATGACTGGGGTCGCGCGACGCTTGCGGGCCACGATCGAGTCGTCGTCGGCGACAAGTAGCGTCTGAATTTTCGTCGCCCCAAGATCGACGCCCACGCGAAGATTCATCGACTCGTTCCAGTCATCTGCTGAGAGCAATTCCTATCCACGCGGGACGACGTTACCACTCGGAGACGGACTCCCGACGAGAGAATCGGCGTTGGATCCTGACGATCCGGGTAGACTCCGCGCATGCTTGAAGGCGTCTTTGTTGCATTACAGGTGATTCTTGGGGTCCTCGCGATTGTGCTCGTGCTTGCTCACTCGGGCAAGGACTCGGGCCTCTCGGGTGCCTTTGGCATTGGCCAGTCCCAGTTTGGGGCGACGCAGGTGATGGAACGCAATCTGACGCGCTTCACGGTCATTATCGCGATCCTGCTCGTCGCGAACACAATCTTCCTGGGCTTCCTGCTCGCATGAGTCCAGAAACGCGCGAGACCCGCGTGAGCGGGCCTCGGCGTCGTGCGGGAGGGGTGGAAGATGACCACGGGGAGACCGTGGTGGAGATCATCTTTCCGGTTGTACATGAGATCCTTCGCAGGACGGAAGCGCGTCGGCCGAGTCGTCACCCCCAGCGCCGTATGAGGCCGTGCAGATGACCGAGCATCAGCCGCGACTGATCGCCTCCGACTTGGACGGCACGCTGCTCGATCCGGAAGGTGAGGTCAGCGTCCGCACCCGCCGCGCGCTCGACCGCGCGACCGCGCTTGAGATCGACATCGTGCTGGTGACCGGGCGGCCACCCCGATGGGTGCGTGACCTGCCCGCCGCAACCGGTGCGCATTCGATCGTGGTGTGTGCCAATGGTGCACTGCTTTACGACGTGGACGAACACGTGGTGATAGACCACGCGCCGTTGGCATCACCATTGGCGGTCGAGCTCGTCGAGCACCTCCGACAAGACGCCCCGGATTGTGTATTCGCCTGCGAGATGACGTTCCAGTTCGGTCGCGATACCGCCTATCCCACGCGCTACAACACGCCCGAAACCTTGATTGGTGATGTCTGCGAGATGGTGGCGGCGGCGGAGACGACGAAGCTGATCGTCCGCGACGACGCGATCGGGCACGACGAGTTGGTGCGGATCGTGGCGGCAATCGTTGGTGACCGGGCGGAGGTGACGCACTCGGGGTATGGGATCGTCGAAATATCGGCCAAGGGCGCTGACAAGGGTCGTGGCCTGCGCGTGGCGTGCGAACGCCACGGCATCGAACTCGCCGACACGATTGCCTTCGGTGACATGCCGAACGATCTGCCGATGTTGCGCATTGCCGGCCACAGCGTTGCGGTCGCCAATGCGCATGCGGACGTGTTGGCGATCGTTGACGAAGTGACGCTTTCCAATGCTGATGACGGCGTGGCGGTTGTGCTCGAGCGTCTGCTCGGGACATAAAACACGCCGATGATCAACTTTGCTTTGGGGTCAGGCCCCTATGCAAAGTTGACTAACTTTGCATAGGGGCCTGACCCCAAAGCAAAGTTGATCACGCCATGTGACGCAGCACCATCGGGAGGATCCCCCCGTGGCGCAGGTACTGGATCTCGACCGGCGTATCAACGCGGGCGAGAGCGTCGAACGACTCCTCCGAGCCGTCGGCGCGCGTGATCGTGACCTGGATCGAACCGCCAGCCTCGAGCGTTGGCAGTCCCGAGACAGCGATCGTCTCGGTGCCATCGAGGTTGAGCGTGGCGCGCGAGATGCCGTCGGGGAACTGCAGCGGTAGGACGCCCATGCCGACCAGGTTGGAGCGGTGGATGCGCTCGTACGACTCGGCGATCACGACCTTGACCCCAAGCAGCAACGTGCCCTTGGCCGCCCAGTCGCGCGACGAGCCAGAGCCGTACTCGCGGCCCGCCACAATCATCAGTGGCACGCCAGCAGCCTGGTAACGCTCGGAGGCGTCGTAGATCGACATCACGTCGCCGGATGGCTGATGGGCGGTAATGCCGCCTTCCGTGCCGGGGACCAGCTCGTTGCGGAGGCGGATGTTCGCGAACGTACCGCGCACCATCACCTCGTGGTTGCCGCGGCGCGCTCCATAGGAGTTGAACTCGCTCTGCTCCACGCCATGCTCCAACAGCCAGCGTCCAGCCGGACCGTCGGGCTGGATTACACCGGCAGGCGAAATGTGGTCGGTCGTAATCGAGTCGCCCAGCACAGCGAGTGCACGCATGCCGGTGATGTCGGTCAGATCGTGCGGCTCGGCCGGCATGCCCGTGAAAAACGGGGGCTGGCGCACATACGTCGAATCGGCATGCCAGTCCATTGTCTCGCCCGTGGGGGCAGAGAGGGCGCGCCAATGTTCGTCGCCATCCCAGATTGCGCCGTATTCCTTCGCGTAGAGATCCTCGGTCAAGGACGAGGCAATGACTTCCTTGATCTCCTCCATCGACGGCCAGATCTCGGCCAGCATCACGGGCTCACCGTCGGAGCCGATACCGATCGGCTCGCTGGTCAGAT